>JAGPFT010000085.1 GCA_018056405.1 Anaerolineae bacterium | reverse complement strand
ACGCCCCCACCTACTGGAAGCCCGGCGAGGTGACTGTCCCGCTGGTCACCATTCCGGCGGGCAAGACCGCCTGGGTTATTGGCCCGGATAGCAGCGGCCAGTACTACAGGATCATCTGGGTGTGTAACTACCTGTGGGTGCCGTTCGGCACGCTCGGCCCCAACTACGATGATCTGTGGCAGGGCAGGCCGTTGCCCACCACGCCAGTCGAGTAAGCCCGCTCCCGCCTGAATCCGTCTGGCGGCGCTGCCTATCGCCCTCACAAAAGCGCCCCGGTCGAGTTGACCGGGGCGCCTGAATCGCCGTCGCCCGGCTCTACTCCATCCGCTCCAGCACGTGCGCGACCGCCGTGCCGCCCAGCCCGCCCAGGTTCAGCGCCAGACCAAGCCGCGCGCCGCTCACCTGGCAGTCGCCGGCTTCGCCGCGCAGTTGCAGCGCCACCTCCACCGCCTGGTAGACGCCCGTCGCGCCCAGCGGATTGCCGCGCGCCTTCAGCCCGCCGAACGTGCTGATCGGCAGCCGGCCCTCAAGCCCAATCGCGCCTTCGACGGCGGGCTTCCACCCCTCACCGCGCCGGGCGAAGCCAATCGCCTCCAGTTGCAGCGCGGTCAGCACGGTGAAGCTGTCGTGTAGCTCGGCCAGGTGCAGGTCGCCGGGGGCGATGCCCGCCGCCTCGTAGGCGCGGCCTGCCGCCAGATTCGCCGCGCGTAGGAAGAGCAAGTCGGCCCGGTTGTGCACAGCCAGCGTATCGGTCGCCGCCGCGCTGCCGGCGATGCGCACCGGGCACGGGGCCAGGTCGAGCGCGCGCGCCGCGCTGGTCAGCACGACCGCCGCCGCGCCATCGCCCTCCGGCGCGCTGTCGAACAGGTTCACCGGCTCGGCCACGAGCGGCGCTTTGGCGAACGCGCCGGGGCGCAGCTTGTTGCGGTACATGGCGTTGGGATTCAGTGCGCCGTTAGCGTGCGCGTTGAGGCTGAACGGCTCGAACTGCTCCAGGGCGACGCCGTGCTCGTGCATGTAGCGGCGCATCAGCAGCCCGGCCAACGCTGCCGGAGTCGCGCCGGGGGACGCCTCATAGTCCGCGTCGAGCGTCGTCGTCAGGCTGGTATCGCGCTCCGGGCCGGTGCGGTCGGTCGCTTTCTCCACGCCGACGACGAGCACCGTCTCGGCCAATCCGCTGGCTACGGCCAGGTAGCCCTGGCGCAGGGCCATGCCGCCCGACGCATCCGCCGCCTCCACGCGCACCGCCTCCACGCCAGATAGCCCGGCGAATTCGGCGATCAGCGCGCCCAGGTGATTTTGCCCGCTCAGGTTGCCGCCCAGTGCATTGCCGACGATCAGCGCGTCCACGTGGTCAAGCCGGGCGTCTCGCAGCGCAGCGCGGATCGCGCCCAGGGCAAGCTGGCGCAGGCCCATGTCCCAGTGCTCGCCAACAGGCACCTGCCCCACACCGATAATGGCTACGTCTCGCATAGTGTCTCCTCTGTGGGTAATCGGTTCTCAGCGGTCAGCCGTCAGCTTTCAGCCATCCAGTCACCCCCCATGAGGGCTGACCGATCACTGAAAACTACCAACTGATACCTGTCCCTACTCAGCCAGCTTGCCACGATAGCGCGTATAGAGCGCGTAATCAATCTCTGTCCGCCGGGCCACGTAGTCGCGCACTTTAGGCGCGCGGTCGCGCCGCGCGGCGATGCGCTCAGTCACCAGAATGTCGAAAGCGTCCGACCCCGCGCCGCTGCCATAGCTGACCATCAGGATGCGGTCGCCCGGTTCGGCGATATCGAGCGTCGCCGCCAGGCCGAGCAACGACGAGCCAGCGTACGCGTTGCCGACCACGCTCGACAGCAGCCCCGGCTCCAGCTTCTCCGGCGCGAAGCCGAGCATCTGCCCGGCGCGCAGGGGGAACTTGACGTTCGGCTGGTGGAAGACGGCCCAACGGTAATCGTCCGCCGTCGTGCCCATCATCTCCATCAGGCGCTGCCCGGCGTTCACCACGTGGGCAAAGTAGGCCGGCTCGCCGGTGAAGCGGTCGCCATGGCTGGGATAAATCTGGTGGGCGCGCCGCCAGAAGTCCGGCGTGTCGGTCACGTAGGAGTAGCTGCCCTGAAAGAGGGCGGCGCTCTCTGCCGCCGGGCCGATGATGAAGGCCGCGCCGCCCGCCGCCGCCGTGTATTCGAGCGCGTCGCCGGGGCGCGCCTGGGCCGTGTCCATGCCAATCGCCAGCACGTAGCTGCCCATGCCGCTGCCCACGAAGCCGATCCCCGCCTGCATCGCCTCGGAACCGGCTTTGCAGGCGAACTCCCAATCCGCCGCCTGGACGTTGGGGGCCGCGCCGATGCTCTCGGCGACGACCGTCGAGGTCGGCTTGACGGCATACGGATGGCTCTCGCTGCCCACCCACACCGCGCGGATCAGGCGCGGATCGATGCCGGCACGGGCCAGCGCATTCTGCGCTGCCTCGATGGACATGGTGATCACGTCCTCGTCCAGCCCGGCGACCGCTTTCTCCTGCACGGGCGAGGCGCTCAGGCCGCCTGTCCACACCCGCGCCACTTCGCGGCCCGGCAGCCGGTAACGCGGCACATAGGCCCCGTAGCCGACGATGCCCACCGGACGATCCGGCTTCAAGACGCTCTGCCCCACGCGCGGGGGATGCGTTCCGTCTGTCATGAAAGTGCGTCTCCCTGGTGCTCACCGGCCCGATTACGCGCTCACAATGGGCCAGGACGGGCACAGTGTAGCAGCGTCCGGCTCTCAAAAGCTATCAGAAACTCTCGACTTTGCGGGGAAATCTGCCCAGAACCTCCCGGCCCCCTCTCTATAGCGGAGTTCAGGAGCGGACAGCAGGGGGAAAAGCATGAAGATGGCTCTTAGTTTACCTCACCCCCAGCCTCGCTGCGCTCGGCTTGCCCCCTCTCCATGCATGGTTCTTCAAGGGCGGACAGGCACTGTGGTTGCTATGTAGTCTGAAGTGGCCCTTCACTTTACCTCACCCCCGCTCGGCGCTCACGCGCCTCGCCGCCCCCTCTCCGTTGACGGAGAGGGGGAAAGGCCGAGCGCAGCGAGGCCAGGGGGTGAGGTTAACCGCCAGCAGGGAGGGACTTGAGTCTGCTCCCCCTTTCTCCGCTGGCGGGGAAAGGGGGCCGGGGGGATAGGGGTCAATCAAGCCCAGACGTGCACCTGTTTCCGCCCTGATGTTAGTACGGCTCCAGCCAGTAGACCGCCCCCTGCCCTTCCATCGTCCAGCCGATCACGCCGTTGTAGTTCACCTGGAACCAGGCCGTGCTGTCGGCGCACACCGGCCCGCCCAGCACGCGGAACAGAGCGCCGCTCGGAATCTGGCCGATCCACGCCGCGCTCAGGCTGGGTTGCGCGCGCAGGTTGTTGGGCAGGCCGGGCGTCACCCGGCCCCACACGCCCGGCGTCAGGCGCGACGGCAAGAAGCCGGGGCACTGCCCGTAGCCATAGTACACCGTCGGCGTGGGGATGGGCGTCGGCGTGGAGACGCCAACGCCGCCGCTCTGGAAGACTTCCACCCACGCGCCGCTCACCCAGCCAGTAGTGCCACCGACATTGATCTGCCACCATGAGCTATCGGCATTGTGCCCGACCACCAGATACACCTCGCCGCGACGAATCTTGGTGATCACGTTGCCGGTCAGCGGCGCGTCACGCACGTTGAGCACCCAGGCCGTCACCTGGGCATACGCGCCGCCCGGCAGCGGCGTGGCCGTCCCCGCGTCCGTGCTGCCTTCTGGCTCGCGCACCATGGTGAAGGTGAGGTGCGCCAGCCCTGTCTCCTCTACATACTCCACGACGATGCTGTGCTGGCCAGCGGCCAGGTCGAGCGTCTGGCGGTAGGTCTGGCCGCTTGCAGTGTGCCATTCGTCTAGGATCACCCGCCCGTCCACATTCACGCGCACACCGTCATCGGCGGTGACGCTGATCGTATAGCGCCCCGCGTCGAGGTACTGCACGACGATCCAGCGCGCCGAGAAGTGATCAGCCACAATGCCCGGCGCGGGCGCATCCGCACCCCAGGCATGGGTCGGGCTGGACTCCGAGCGGACCACATTGGGCGTGCCGCCCAGGAAGTTGTTGTTGAAGTACTGCGCCGTCCACTGCACGTCGAACTGCACCGGAATGGGGAAGCTCGGCCCGCTGATGCCGTCGTCCAGGTTGTCCCAGTAGACGTACAGATAGGCATCACCGACCACCTCGCGGTAGTCAACCTGGATGTGGTGGTAGCCGGCGCTGAGCGGCACGTCCGCGGTGAGCAACGTGCCCGGCTGAGGCGCGTCGTAGGTGTTGAGCGTCGGGCGCTTGTCCGCCGGGAAGTCCACCCACAGCTTGACCCCATCGTCAGCCAGAATGTAGAAGCGGTAGGTGCCCGCACTGAAGTACACATCCGTCGCAAAGCGGGCGCTGAAGTTGTCGGCAGGGACGCCGCCCGCCGGCGAGCCGCCACCCCAGTTGAAGGTCAGCCCGCTCTCGTTGCGCACTTCCTTGGGCGTGCCAAGCAAGTACGCATTATCATAATATTCCGCTATCCAGGTGACCCCGCTCTGCGCCTGTGCCCTCTTGTCCCCTAGCGCCGGCTGCGCCCCCATTATCGCCAGGAGCGCGACCAGAAGCACAGCGATCATCCAGTGTCGCCGTAGCGCGTTCATCCTCAGTCCCTCCACATCAAACTGCCTGCTGCTCACCCTAATCACAGGAGGGCGCTTCGCCCGCCCTTCATAACGGTGCTCTTTCCCCAGGGCACGACCCTGCTGCACCCAGAGGAAGACCCTCGTGCCTTCGCCGCTATTCTCATTGTACACCGGACTCGGCCCCCTGAATCCATTGCCCGCCCGGCGCGCAGCATTCGCCCGGCCAGCGATTGGGCGGCGCGAGTTATTCGCGTGGGTGTAGAGGTTGCCAACAACTCGCCGGACGCGGGGCATTGACCTCACCCCCTGGCCTCGCTACGCCCGGCCAAGAGCCAGACTTCGGAAGTCTTCGAAGGCTTCCGAAGTCTCCTGCGGCGAGGCGCGCCAGCGCCGAGCGGGGGCGAGGTAAAGCGAAAGGCCGCTCCAGACCACAGGCCAACCTTACTGTCCGCCCGCCTTTGAATCCTTCTGGCGCAGCTCGCGCAGCAACTCTTCGGCCCGCGCCGTGTTGATCGGCCCCTCGGCGATCATACGCCGCGCGATCTCAGCGACTTCGCTCTCGGCGGCCCCGGCGGCCAGCGCTATTTGCTTGGCGTGCAGGCTCATGTGCCCACGCTGAATGCCCTCCGCCGCCAGTGCACGCAACGCGGCGAAGTTCTGCGCCAGCCCGACAGCAGCCATCACCTGGGCCAGCTCGCGTGCCGTCTTGACGCCCAGGATTTTGAGCGCGACCTGGGCGGTGGGGTGGACGCGCGTCGCTCCGCCGACGATGCCCACGGCCACCGGCAACTCGATCCGCCCGCGCAGGTTGCCCTGATCATCACGCCACCACGCTGTCAGCGATGTGTAGCGCCCGGAGCGCGCAGCCCAGGCGTGCGCGCCCGCTTCCAGCGCGCGCCAGTCATTGCCTGTCGCCAAAGCCACCGCGTCCATGCCGTTCATCACGCCCTTGTTGTGCGTGGCAGCCCGGTAGGGGTCTATCTCGGCCAGCGCCGCCGCCTCGACGATGCCGCGCGCGACCTCCGCGCCGCTCATCTCCGCCGAGCCAAGCGCCTCCGCCGGCATCAGGCAGCTTGCCGTCGCCGTGCGCCGGTCGGCCAGGTTGCTGAGAATGCGTAGAGTCACGCGCCCACCCGTTATTTCCTCGACCAGCGGGGCGAGCCGCTCGCAGGTCGTGTTGACGGTGTTAGCGCCCATCGCGTCGCGCACATCGAACAGCACATGCACAACCAGCATCGGGCCGGCGGGTGTGTCGGGGAACGGACGCAGCTCAATCCCGCGCGCCCCGCCGCCGAGCGCGATCAGCAGGCGGTCGCAGCAGTCGGCTTCTTCGAGCAGGCGCGTTCGCGCTTCCCAGATGCGCCCGGCGGCAGCGTAGATGTTGTCCACCTCGAGCACCTGAATCTGGCCGATCATCACCGGCTCGTTGGCAGTGGTGATGAAGCCGCCGCCGCCCCGCGCCAGCTTGGCCGCGTAGCTGACTCCGGCGACGATACTCGGCTCCTCGACGACCATCGGCACCAGCACGTCCTGGCCGTTGACCAGGAAGTTGGTGGCAATGCCCAATGGCAGGGCGTACACGCCGACGACATTCTCGATCATATGCTCGGCCTGGGCCGGGCCAAGCCCCCCCACCCCCAACAGCGCCGCCTGTTCGTCGAGCGTCAGCCCCGCCCACTCGGCTACGGTCGCCGCCCGCTCAGCCAGCGGTTGCTTGTAGAAACCGGGCAGGCGCGAGGAGCGCCGCTTGCGTGTCTCGTCGGTCATTGCTCACCGTTCCATTCCTCTGCGCCGCTGTGCGCCAATGCCGCCCCCTGGGACTGCGCCCCTAGAGGCTGTTATGAACTTCACGGCGCATTTTCTGCCCCTCACCCCTAAGAGACCGTTTGAGAGGTCTTTCTAACCCCTATCCCCCCGGCCCCTTTTCCCCGCAAGCGGAGAAAGGGGGAGCAAGCTCAAGTCCCTCCCTGCTGGCGGGGAGGGATTTAGGGTGGGGTTGTCCTTCTTCTCAAATGACCTCTAAATCCCTCTCCCCCGTGAACGGGGCGAGGGGACTTGATCATCGCCGGACGGTCACTCCCCTTCTCCCCGCTTGCGTGGGAGAAGGCCAGGGGATGAGGGGCGAGAAGTGCATAACACGCTCTAGTGCGCAGACTTTCACAATTCTTTTGGACTCTTTTTATCACGTTTTGATCGCACACCATGATAATGAAGACAGAGTTAACCATGCATTCATTCTTATGCATGGAGGGGTATGGAAATGCCATGAACGACCAAGCGGAGCCGCACCACGAGCGGTTCGCGCTCGAAGTGTGGCAGGACGGCATCTGCCAGGTGAAACCCCATGTCACCCTGACGCCGGCGCTCATCGAGGAGATAGCGCGTGCGGCGCTCCGCCTGATCCAGGACAGACACGGCGTGCGCGGCATCGTCCTCGACGTGCGCGAACACTCCCCGCTGAGCATCGTCCGCCTCAGCAATCTGGTGGATCGTCTGGGTGAGATAGGGCTACCGCTAGTTGTCCTGTTCAGCGAGACGCGCTACCAGGGTCTCGCCAACCTGCTGCACAACACCCTGGCCCACAAGGAGAGCGTGGCCTATGCCACCGACCCCAGCCAGGCTCGCGCCCTCATCAAGGCCGCAAGCAATGGCTCCCCCCACCCCACAGACCACCCCTCCCGTTAGGTTTGCTCTCCTCCCACCAGCGACCGCTTCGCCAACACAGAAACCTCTAGGGGCTTGTCACAGCGTGTGAACCACCTTGTCGAAAGCGAACTCCTGGAGCCGAGGGAAGAACTTCTTCGCCACTTTCAGCCCCCATTCCGGCGGGCTTTTCTTGCCGGTATAGTCGTGGCTGACAAACGGATCCTCTCCGCGAAGCCAAACCGTTGAAGGTATTAGAAAAAGGTCTGGAACCTTGCCAACCTCAAACAGCACAACAGCAGCGAGCAGATTCTCCCTGGGCAAGAAGCGGTCTTTGGGGAAGAAGATGTACCCTCGGCCCCGCAGAGATTTCACCTGTACGTCAAAGTACTGCGTCTCATTCCTGCGAACTATGAAGTCAATCCCTCGATCATCTACTTCAGATGTGTATACATCGAAGCCGTGCAAAACAAACTCCATCTTGACGAAGTACTCGGCGTATCTGCCAATCTGGATATGATTAAGACGCTGCCAGTCGTACCGTTCCATACAACTGCCCTCGCAAGATCGCCTCAGTCACAATCCGTCTTGAGCCGCATAGATCACAAAAACCGAAGAACCCTATCCTTCTTGCCGACCCACCAGCGACCGCACCAACGCCACACCCTGTGCCACCGTCAGCGCCAGAATCGCCATCCACACCGCCTGCTGAGTGCGCGACGTCTGCTCCAGCGCGGGCGATGGCGGCGCGATAATCTCCACAATCTGCGCACGGTCGCCCTCGAACAGGTCGCTGCCGGTGGCACGAACCAGCGCCGCCTCGCCTGGCGAGAGCGCCTCCGGGCGATAGACCTCGGACGTCACGTGGCGGTATTGCGTGCCATCGGCGCGGGGCAGTGTCTGGACGCACGCTGCCTGGGCGTTGAGGATGTCGTGCACATACACTTCGCGCACCAGCACCAGCACAACAATCGCCAGCGGCAGGGCCAGCAGCACACCCAGGAAGCCGAACAGCGCCGCGCCGATAATCTGCACGATGAGGACGCCCGCCGCCGGAATATGAATCTGGCGGGCCATGACGCGCGGCATGACGATGTTGCTCTGCGCCTGCTGGACAATCAGGTAGGCCAGGATAGTGAACGGCACCAGGATGGGGTCTTTGGCCAGGGCGATGATCAGCGCGGGAATGACGGCGATGATGGATCCCACATTGGGCACAAACTCCATGATCCCGGAGATGACGCCGAGCGCCCCCGCATTGGGCAGCCTCAGAATCGCCCCGGTGACAAAGGCAATCGCCAGGCCGCTCATGGTCATCGAGATCAACTGCCCGACGAACCAGCGTTGCAGCATGGCGACGAGCTGCTCAGAAATCTCCAGCGCGCGCGGGCGATACGCGCGCGGGAACAGCGTCAGCAGCGCCTCCAGGTAGTTGACCGGCTCGATGATGAAGAAGATGGTGATGAAGAAGACGAAGATGACGCTGGTGATCGCGCCGCCGATACCGCTGAGGAAGGGAAACACATTGCGCGGCAGCTTACTGACCTGCTCGATCAAAAAATCGTAGAGGTTGCCCTCGGTGACGTTATCCCACTTAATGTCCGGCAGCCAGTCCTGTTGGGCAGCCTGTTCGTTGTAGGCGGTCTGCG
>JAGPFT010000084.1 GCA_018056405.1 Anaerolineae bacterium | reverse complement strand
AGGCCCTCTTCGCCGGCGGGGGGGATCGCGTCAATCTGGGCCAGCGGCCCGGATTCGTCCAGGCGAACGTTGGGGAAGCCCGGCGGGGCGCCCTGGAGGGCGGCGACGAAGGGCGCAGGCGGCATGTGGCGGGCGATGCTCTCGGCCACATCGAGCGGCTTGCGCCGGGCGAGCCTGGCGAGTTGCATGGCGACCGGGCTGGCATAGTCGCCCTGCTCTGGTTTGCTGCTGCGCTGGACAGGGATCGTCGTCGGGAGATCCAACGGCGGCAGGTCGCCTGCCACTTGCGCCGCTGTGATGGCGGCGCCGATCAGCGATGCGAGTTGGGGTGGGAGCAACGGCACGAACGACACTCCTCGATGGTCGGTCAGACTGGCGGACAACGGCGCGCATTGTAGCACATTATCCAGGGGTTTGCGGGCCTGAATCTGCGTCCAGCGCCATGATGATGAAGCCATCGGGCAGTGGTGCGCCATGCTGATCCTGCACGGGCAGGCGCGTCCCGGTCGCCGGATTGACGAAGCCGATGCGCAGCGCCCAGCCGGCGGTGCTGGCCTCGTCCGGCAGCGGGAAGCAGAGATAGTCGGTCACGGACGTGCCCGGTTCCCAGGTCGAAGTGGGTGCGTACCCACCCTGCGGCGCGCGATCCTGCTGGGCGACAATGGTCTGCGACGGATCGAGCAAGTGCACGAACCAGGTGTAGTCGTGCTCAGGCGCGTCCTGCGCCGACCATTGCAGCGTTATCTGTAGGCAGTCTGCCGTGCGCTGCACGCCGTAAGAGTCCAGGGTGAGCGGGCCGAAGCGCCAGCCGCCAGGCCGCCCAGGAGCGACCAGCGGCGACACGTTGAATAACAGGGCGCGGTGCTCCGCCAGAGGCCGCTCTGTGATGAAGGCAGCGCGCGCCCACAGGTCGCGCTCCTGCCAGTTCTCGGCGCTGGCCGGCGGGAACCACGTAATCAGCCACAGCCGCCCGGATCGCTCCAGCGCGGCGCGCCAGATGCCCGCCGCCAGCGGGTCGTCTGGCTGAGTGGGGGCGTTGGTCGTCATCGCGCGCGAACCGTTATCCAGGTCTACAAGGCTGCTGCCGAAGAGCGTCGTCGCGGCGACCACTGTGCCGGGAGGTTGCAGGCTGTCATGCAGCGCCCGCACCGGCTCGTAGCCGGGCTTGGCCTGCTGGCGCGCCGCGACCAGGTTCAGACTGAGCGCGGCGATGACGATGGCCGCCCACCTGACCGGGCCATCGCGGAAGCGCCCCGCCAGGGCGAGCCAGGCCACGCCGATCAGGGTCAGCGCCGCGAGCAGATGCAGCGGATCTAGGTCGGGCTGGAAGGCGGCTGGCTCCAGTGGCCAGCGGGCCTTGACCAGCGCCAGATGCCCAATGATCGGGCTTAGCGTCGGGTTGACCAGAACTTCATCCTCCAGGCCGCTGATCAGGTCGCGGAGGTCGCCCGTCCCGTGCTGGCGGATCAGGTAGCCAGAGTAGGGAATGTAGCTGTACAGCGCGCCGAGCGCGGCGATGCCAACCGACAGCGCCGTGAGTCCGATCAGCGCGACGTGCAGGGCGGGGCTGCGCTGCGTGAGTGCCCGCTCGATGAGCGGCGCGAGGCACAGGACGGTCAGCGGCGTCACCGGCAGCAAGAAGCGCGGCCCCCATACGATGCCGCCGTGCCAGCTCCACCAGGTGGCGTAACTGAGCGCTTGCACGCCTACCAGCAGCAGGACGGTGTTCGCCAGCGGGCGATCACGGCGGCGCAACAGTACCCAGCCGGGGATGGCCAGCAACAGCACGGGGTTGTACCAGAACAGTCCCCGGTAGGGGCTGGCGAACAGGCCGAACAGCCCGATGAGCACGGGGCGCGAGAAGTCCTCGCCCTGGTCGAAGTGGTAGCCGCTGTCCAGGACGCTGCCAAAGCGCAGCAGATTGTACAGCCCCAACAAGGCGAGCGCGGCCAGCACTGGCCCGGCGATGGCGGCGAGATGGCCCCGCCTCCAGCGGCGGGCATTCCCTCCCAGGGCATACAGGCCGATCACTGGCACAAGGGCGACATAGGTCAGGTTAATGCCTGTGGCCAATCCCAGCATGGTGCCGGCCACCAGCAAGTCGCGCGAGCGCGCCTGCTGGCGGAAGGTGACCGCCGAGAGCAGGCTCCACGTGAGCAGCAGAGCAGCCAGTGGCTCGCCGAACAGGGTCTTGACGTAGCTGATGGTGAAGGTAGCCAACCCCAGGATCAGGGCGGCGATAAGGGCTGTGTGCGGGCGGTAGCCGATGCGCCGGGCCAGTGTATAGAGCGTGACGGCCAGGGCCGCCGTGACCAACGGGTTGAACAGCATGGCAGTCGCCTGAATCGGCAGCCAGGGGACGAGATGCGCCCAGGCGACCAGCGGCAGCAAGGCCAGCGAAGGGGTGGGGCCTTTCTTGGCGTAGAGCAGGCCATCGGCGCCAAACTGTCCCATGCGCGCAGGCGGGGGCAGCAAGTCCTCCGCGGCGCCGATCACGGCGATGTCGGGGCTGCCATGCAGAACGAGATTGGACGCGACGGCAAGGATCGCCTGGCCGTCAACAGACTGATCCTGGCTGGCGTAGACCAGGAGGTAGGTACCGAGCAGCAGGCAGACCAGAAAGAGGCGAAAGCGCGAGTCGCGGGCGTCGGTCATGGCGCGGTCTTTCAGGCGAGCAGGCTCACGGTGGCCTATGACAGAGGCGAGCCGTGCGGATCACAACGCTGAGAGGCACGTCCCCGCCGCACGCCCGCCACTTCGATCACCCCGTCCGCGCCGCGCGGGACGAGCGTCTCGCAGGCCAGGCAGCGCCAGCCGCCGCTCACCGGCAGCAGGTCAAGGGCGGCGCAGGCGGGGCATTGCCACACTTCCTCCAGCGGGCGCGCGCCAACAGGCGCGGCGTTCCCCGGCTTGCGCGCGTAGACGATGCGGTAGTCGAACTGCCAGGGCAGCACCTCCACCTGGGTCAGGCCCAGGTCGTCGCCCAGCAGCCGCTCGAACGCTTCGTGGGCGAAGGTGTGGCCGGGCATCAGCCGCGCGTCCAATCCCTGGCGGTTGGTCAGCACCAGCAGCCCGCCCGGTCGCAGCACGCGCACCAGTTCGCCGAGCACGGCTCGCGCGTCCATCAGGAACTCCAGCGTCTCCAGGCAGGTCACCAGGTCGAAGGCTCCATCGGGGAAGGGCAACGCCTCGGCGGGATGGTGCAGCAGGGCCACGCGGTCGCCGAAGGGGGCGAGCTTGGCGGCGGCGCGGGCCAGCATCTTGCGGCTCAGGTCGAGGGCGATGATCCGCCCCTGAAAGGTGGGCTGTTCCAGCAGGGCCAGCGGCAGCCGCCCGGTGCCGGTTGCCACGTCGAGCACCAGCGGCGCGCGGGCGAAGTCCAGCCGCTCCAGGATGGGCTGGGCCAGATACACGTCCTCGTCCGCCGCATCGTACTGCTTGATGCCGTCGTAACGTCCGGCGTACAGGTCGTAGAGCCAGACGACCGCGCCCCGGCCCAGGTAAACGCCCTCGGTCTTGACCAGCAGGTACCACAGCGCGACGGCGATGGCGACGGCCAGCGCGACGAAGATCAGCCAGGTCATACGTTCACCCTCGTGTGGGCTTTCACTGGGCGATCACTCCTGCCGCTTCGCTGGTGATCACCTGGCCGTTGGGCATAGTTGCCCGCCCCTGCACCTGCCCAGTCGTCCCGGCGGGCACGGTCCAGGTGAACGCCGTCCCGTCGAGGGGATTGGTGTCGCTGCCGATGATGCGCGCTGCGCCGCCGGTCGGCGTCAGGTAAAAGTCCACGCGCGCCGCCCCGCCTGGCGCGTCCGGCCAGGTGATGGTGACAGCAGTGCCGGCGCGCAGCGTTGTCCAGCCGCCGGATGTGCTCACCGCCGGGGTGAAGGCCAGTGTGTTGTACTGGTGCGCGTCGGGCGGCACGAAGTTCGGGTCGTAGCGTATGGTGAAGCTGCCGCTGTTGACGCGGGCCGATTCGTTCTCGGCGGCGGCCTGGAAGGTGTACGTGCCCGGCGCGGGGAAGGTGTAGTCTATGAATGCGCCATCCCAGGGGTCGCGGTCCTGGCCAATGTAGGCCGCCGCGCCGCCCGTCGTGCCGGTGACGAAGAAGCTGACGCTATCGGCGTTGGTCACTTCGCCGACGCTCACGCGCACCGTCTGGTAGTAGGTCACGGCCTGGCCGGCGCTGTCGCGCCAGTGCTGGCTGGCGGTGATCGCCTGCCCGAAGACAGGCGCATTGGGCGCGCTGGTGAAGGTCGCGGTGGGGCCGGGCGTGTTCGTGGCCGGTATCTGCGGCACGTAAAGCTGCTGGCCTGCGTAAATCAGGTTGGTGTCGGCCAGGCAGTTGGCAGCGGCAAGCTGCTGGACAGTCGTCCCGGCGCGCTGGGCGATGTTGCCGAGCGTGTCACCGGTGACGACAGTATACAATGGCCAGGCGGTGTAGCGCGTGCAGGCGGTCGCCGTCGGCACGGCGGTCGTCGGGAGGAGCGTGGGAGGAAATGTAACGGTCGGCCAGGCGAAGGGGGTCGGGAAGGGGCTGAAGGCGGGCGACTGAACGGGTGGCGGGGTGTCGCCGGAGTCGTCGCCCATGCTCAGGCTGCAGGCCAGCGATGCCAGCAGCAAGACGATCAGCGGCAGCGCGGCGCGGCGACCCCATGTGAATGGCGTGTGCATGGCCCACCCTCCTCAGCGACGGGTCGGGGGCGGGTGCTCGCCTCGCGGGTGGCTGGCGGCCCCGCTCATCCGCCCGGTCGTCCATGCCGATTATAGCACCGGCTCCCCGCGCGAGAAATCGCGGAGAAGTTCTTGGGGGCATTCGGATTTGGGGGCAGGTGCAGAGATCGGTTGCAGACCTCACCCCCCGGCCCCCTCTCCATATACGGAGAGGGGGAGTAAGTAGCTGGCTCAGTCCCCTCTCCGCGTGTGGAGAGGGGATTGAGGGGTGAGGTAAACCCGCGCCGCGGGCTTCTCAACCGGTTCATCCCAGAGCGCGCAGTGGTCGCAGAGAAAGCCTCAGAGCTTTTCCGACTTTCCCCTCCGCGCCCTCGTCATCTCAGCGGCTCAAGATCACTGCCCCAAAAAGCGAATGCACCCGAAGTTCTTGGGGGTGCGTGCAAAACCTGTCAGGTAGAGGTGCTGCTCCGCTGCGCCCTGGTTTACCTCACCCCCGCTCGGCGCTGACGCGCCTCACCGCAGGAGACTTCGGAAGTCTTCGAAGACTTCCGAAGTCTGGTTCTTGGCCGAGCGGGGCGAGGCCAGGGGGTGAGGTTGATCGGTCGCCCTCTCAATGCTTCACCCGCTGCTGGCCGCCCCCGACCCGTTTGTAGGGGCGGGTTTGCAAACCCGCCCCTGTACGTGCCGGCGCTCGAACGCCAGACTTCCGAAGTTTTCGGAAACTTCGGAAGTCTGTTCCAGGCCGAGCGGGGCGAGGCCAGGGGGTGAGGTTGATCGGTCGCTCTCTCAATGCTCCTCACGCTGCTGGCCGCCCCTGGCAGTAGCAGGGGGACGCGGCCCTCACTGTACGACGCTGATCACCACGCCCTGCTGATCGCTGGGCAGCGACCAGGTGCGCGCCTCGATGCCCGCCGCGCGGAAGGCGCGCTGCATGGCCCCTTCGATGCTTTCGTGGTTGTAGGGGGCGAAGGCTAGTAGCGCCGGCCCCGGCCCACACAGGGTCACGGCGACCGCGCCGGCGTCCTCCGCCGCTGCAACGACGGCGTTGTAGGCGGGGATGTGCTGGCGGCGGTACGGCTCGTGCAACCGGTCATTCAACGCCTCGCGCAGCAGCTTGAAGTCGCCCAGGCGCAGCGCCTCGATGACCAGCGCCGTGTGCCCGATGTTGTGAACGGCGTCGCTCATCGTCACCCGCGCGGGCAGGTCGGCCCGCAAGCGTGGCTGGAAGTCCGCCAGGCGCGGCACGGCGATCACCGCGCGCAGCGGGCGAACCGGCACGGTGCGATAGATCGGCCCCTCGGCTCCGACGCTGCACACGCTCAGTCCGCCGGAGATGGCCGCGACAACCGCCGGCCCATCTCCGGTCAGTTCGACGGCCATGCGCACCAGGGCGTCGTGGCTGAGGGGGCCGCCGAGCAGGTTGTTAGCGCCGACCAGCCCACCCACGACCAGCGACGCCCGCGCGCTGAGGCCGACGCCATAGGGGATGCGGTTGGCGCAGCGCACGTTGAGGCCGGCGGGAGCCTGCTCCAATTCCTGAAACAGGCGCACGGCGGCGCGCATGGCCGGGTTGGTCACGTCCAGGGCCAGGGCTTCCTGACCCTCGCCTTCGACGTGCACATCGAGCTGGTCGTCGGCGCGCAAACTCAGTTCGATGACATTGCGCAGGTTCAGGGCCAGCCCCAGCACGTTGAAGCCGGGGCCGACGTTGGTGCTGACGGCGGGGACGGAGACGTTGACCTTATACATGGGCCTCATTCGCAGTTCGGGCCGGCGCAGGGGCGGGCCGAGATGTTCCGGCAGCCGCGCGTGCCCTAATGGTAGTGGCGGTGCACCGGTCGCGCAAGCAACCCCCCACACACGGGTGTGTGCAAAGGTTGTCAGCCACTTGTTTGACGTGGAAGCTTGGACCTCACCCCCAGCCTCGCTACGCTCGGCTTGCCCCCTCTCCATGCTGGAGAGGGGGCGGCGAGGCGCGCCAGCGCCGAGCAGGGGTGAGGTAAACCAGGGCGCAGCAGAGCAGCGCCCCTACGAGACCGGCGTAAGGGGATTCGCCAACAGTATCGCCAGCAGGGAGGGACAGGTTTCTCCCCTTTCCCTGCTTGCGGGGAAAGGGGCCGGGGGATAGGGGTTGGAAGTGCATCACACGCTCTACAGCAGCCGGGCCAGGATCGCGTCTTCGGCGGCGTAATCGAACTGGCGCGGGTCTAGCGTGGGCGGGGGGTTGGCGCGCTCCCAGGCGACGGCGTGGCGCAGACCTTCCTCGCGGGTGTAGTGAGCGATGAAGCCTAGCTCGCTGCGAATGCGCGTCGTGTCCACGTAGAGTTCCTGATCCAGCCCGGCGTGCGACTGCATCTCCAGGGGAAGCTGGTAATCCGGCGCGGCGACGACCAGCCCATCCCAGCCGGCAGCCTGGCCGATGGCCCGAATCCAGTCGGCGGTGGTGAGGGCGGTGCGCTCGCCGACGTTGTAGACGCGCCCGGCGGCGCGCGGGTCGGTCGCGGCCAGGGCGATGGCGGCGGCGACGTTGCCCACATAGTCGCGCGTCCAGCGCCAACGGCCCAGTTGCTCGCTGAGCAGAATGGCCGGGCGGCCATCGTCCATGCGCTTGAGGTACTCGTACAGGCGGTGCTGGTAGTCGCCCGGCCCGTAGATCATCGGCAAACGCAGCACGGTGCCGGGCAGGTCGGCGGTGCCCAGGGTCACGCGCTCGACCAGAATCTTCTCGTAATCGTCCAGGACGCGACGGGGATTGTCGCTGGCGCGGGGAGTCTCGGTGCGGTAGGGGTAGAGGCGCTGGCGCAGAGGGCTATCTTCGGTCAGCGGGAGCGGGTCGGGACGGCCTGGCTCGCTGCCCTGCACCCGGCCATAGGCGCGGTACACGTCCTGGCTGCTGAGGCTGACCAGCCGCCCGGCCAGGCCCCGGAAGGTCGCTGCGACGGTGCGCGCGTCCTGCTCGCTGAGCGGGATCATGTCAATGACCACATCCGGCAGAATGTTGCGGAAGCTGCCCGCATGGTTGGGCAGTTGCGCGCGCTCGCCGAACACATGCTGGACGCCCTCCGGCAGCGCGACCTGGGGGGGATGACGGTGGAACAGCCAGATCGTATGGCCCTGGTCGTGCAGCAGGTGGACAAGCGGCGGGCCAATGAAGCGCGTGCCGCCTATAATGAGGATACGCACAGATCGCCAATCCTTTCGGTCCAAGCCAGTTCATGATCTGGCGGACAGCGTGCGATTGGAGCGGGCGTGACGACGGTGGCGTGAGAGATGCGCGCAAAACCTGTCAGGTAGGGGCGCTGCTCTGCTGCGCCCCCGTAGGGGCGTATGGCCATACACCCCTACTCGGCGTCAAGTGAGTCACTGACTTTGCGCACACCCGGTGCGAACCCGACTCTCACGCCGCCGGTCAAAGTGAGTATAATCAAACCAGGCGTTCTGTGATAGCGAGAGCGCATCGAGACGGCGAAGGAGTAACTTGCCGTGTGGAGAAAACTGGTACTTGTGGCCGCAGTGCTGAGCATCATTCCCCTGGGGCACGGCGTCCTGGCCCAGGGGGGAGAATTGCGCGTGTGGTCGGCGCTGGCGGAAGAAGACGCCGCTGTGATCGAAAGCGCGGCCAGGACGTTCGCTGGCGAGTTGGGCGTGCGGGCGGACGTTCGTATCGTCGAAGCACCCTATCTGCTACAGGCGGTGATCGCTGCCCGCGACGCCGGGGAAGCAGGGCCGGATGTCCTCTTCGCTCCTACCGATGTCGCCGAGCCTCTGCTCGAAAACGCCCTCATTCTGCCCAGGCCGTCGCGTGGTGAGTTCTTCCTGGCGGTGCTGCTAGAGGCACTGCCCAACCTGCTCAACGATGCCTGCGGCGAGAGACTGCCCGACGGCTGCCTGTGGGAGCCGGTCAATCCCGCGCTGCCTCCCGCCCAGTTTGACGAGCGCGGCGTAGCGCGCACGGTGGGCTGGGTGTGCGAGTCGGTTCCAGAGCTGCCCATGTGCGGCGGCGAAGCGCTGGCGGGGCAGCCGGTCACCTGGGGCTACCAGATATTTCTGCTCAACCGGCAGTGGCTGGCCGAGCGCGGGCTGGAGCCGCCGGTGCTGCTGGACGATGTGCTTGCCATCCGCAGCGAGTTTGGCCTGGACCTCCTGCTCGCCGAGCCGGGCGCGCTGCCGATGCCCGGCGATGTGTCGCCCATGACCATCGTGGTCCTCTCGTCGGCAGTGCTCGTTCAGCAGCCTGTGGAGACGCTGCGCAGCATGGGCAGCTTCTTCGCGGCGGACTACGCGCCGGTGCTCGGCCTGACCTTCGA
>JAGPFT010000083.1 GCA_018056405.1 Anaerolineae bacterium | reverse complement strand
GACCAGCCCCGCGCCGGCGCGGTAGGCAGCGGCGGCGGCCAGGTAAGCCGCGCCGGTGTAGTTCAGGCTGCCGGCGACGACCATCGCCTTGCCGAAGGTCCCTTTGTGGCTGTCACGCGGGCGCTGCGGCAGCCGCGCCCGCACTTCGGCGGCGTCCACCAGCGTCTGCGCGATTTCGTCCAGTTCCGGCAGGCGCGGCGGCAGGCCGATGTCGGCGATGCGCAGCGTCCCGACGGCTTCCGCGCCGGGGAAGGTCAGCAGGCCCGGCTTGGCGGCGGCAAAGGTGATTGTCTCGTGGGCGGGCAGGGTCAGCTTATCCAGCGCGCCCGTGTCGCAGTCCAGGCCGCTGGGACAGTCTACAGCGACGATGATCGGCCCTTCGTCGGGCGCGGTGAGGTCAGGATCGGCTGGCGTGGTGTAGGGCGGGACAGGGCGCTCGGCGCGGCGCAGGGTGATCGCCTGGTGGGCGGCCTGCAACACTTTGGCTGCATCGCCTCTGATCGGCAGGTGCAGGCTAGTGCCGAAGAGCGCGTCAATGAGCACATCGGCGTTGGCGACCAGGTTCTGCAGGACGCGGTAGCCGGCGGCCTTGTCGTCGTCGGCGCTGGCAACAAACACACCGGCGTCGCGCGCGCGAACGAATGCCTCCTCGTCGTCGCTGCGCAGCTTGAGCAGGAACGCGCCGACCGACGCGCCTTCCAACTTCTCGGCCAGGATACGCGCGGCAACCAGGCCATCGCCACCGTTGTTGCCGGGGCCGACGATCACGGCGACGCGCGGCTGCTCGATCCCGGCCAGAAGCTGCATGACGCGCTCGGCGACAGCGTGACCGGCGCGCTCCATCATGGCAGCGTAGGAGTGTCCCTGGGCATCGGCGGCGCGCTCGATGGCGCGCATTTGTTCGGTGGTGACGATCCTGGGCATGGCGTGTGGTCCTGTGGCCTACGATAGTTGTTCTGTGCTCAGATGTTTCGGAGGGCAACAGCCCATAGTAAGATAACGCTCAGCACGGCGAGGCGCTGGTTGCGAGCGAAAGCGAATAGAGCGCCGCTCCAGGCATGGAGCAGCACATAGGGTGATAGACATGGGGAGGCAATCAGCGCTCCACGAATATCACGCTTCCAGATGGCCCAGATGATGGCGATTATGCCGACGGGGATGCTATAGGGCAGGAGTGATGCATTCCACCATAGACCTGTCTGGGTGGAAGCGCGTAAGGGCCAGGGGCCGAATAGCAACACCGAGAGCGCATAGGCCAGGCCCACTGGCCAGAGCAGGCCCGCGACATGCTTCCACCCCCCTTCGCGCCACGCCTCGACGGTCCAGAACAGGGCCACCATACTGCCCATCTGCGGCTTAATGGTGACAAGAAACAGCCCCCATCGCGGCGGTGCCAGAACTCCTAACAGAACAAGCCATTCCAGATTGCCGTGCAAAAGAGTGTGCAGGATCGGCGGCGACAGCAGAAACGCTGCCAGTGTGATGAGAGACGCCCCCATACGGACAGCTACGAAGCCGTAGACCCCGACGGACAGTACGAGAATCGCGGCGCGGCCCACTTCTAGACTGGCGGCGAATGGCAGCAGGAACAATAACGCCCAGGGGGGATTGTAAAACCCTATGCCTTCGTAGGGCGACTCCAGGCGTGTCAAGGCCAACGTAGCCGGCCTGAAGGCGCCTTCCCAGTCCACAGCGGGCGGCAGGTATTCTGCGCCCACGACGATCAGCGATCCGACCAGAGCAGTGAGGCCAAGCATGAGAGGGATCGCGCGGTCGGACTTTAGATCGCTCTGGCTAAGTCTGCTCACCAGGTGACTCCTTAGCTAATGAGCCGGCTGGTCAATAGCCTGCGTCCAGGTCCACGAAGTAGGCCGAGGCCGCGCGGTCGAGCAGTTCTTTGGTCAGCGCGGGCGGCGTGTTCTGGTAGCGCGAGATGTCTATGATCTGCTCGACAATGTCGCGCGGGTGGACGGCGCGCAGCTTGCGATTCTCCTTGATGTACCATTCCTGGAGCAGATAAGCCAGCCCCTTCTCGTCGTAGGGCACGCGCCGCGCTTCGCACACCTGCTGGAAGATGGCGCGGAACTCCTCGTAGCTGGGGTCGCCGACCTCGATCTTGTGTGGGATGCGCCGCAGAAATGCCTCGTCCACCAGGTCGGCGGGCGGCATGTTGGTGCTGAAGACGATCAGTACGTTGAAGGGAATCTCGATCTTGCGCCCGGTGGAGAGCGTCAGGAAGTCCACGCGGCTTTCCAGCGGGACGATCCAGCGATTGAGCAGGTCGCGCGGGCGCACCTGCTGGCGGCCAAAGTCGTCAATGAGGAACATGCCGCCGTTGGCTTTCATCTGGAATGGCGCTTCGTAATACTTGTTGATCGGGTCGTAGACCAGGTCGAGCGTCTCCAGCGTGAGTTCGCCGCCGACCATGATCACCGGGCGGCGGATGCGAATCCAGCGCGCGTCGCGGCGCTCACCGGTGGCAGTGGTGCGGCGCTCCTCTTCCTCGTCGTTGGGCAGCACCTCGTGGTTGACGTTATCGAACACGCGGACAACCTGCCCATCCACATCTACCGCGTAGGGTATCCACATCGGCTTGCCGAGGATCAGGCGGCCCACGCGCTGGGCAATGGTCGTCTTGCCGTTGCCGGGCGGGCCGTACATAAAGATCGCTTTGCCAGAGTTGACGGCAGGGCCGATGCGCCCCAACATTTGTTCGTTGATGGTCAATCCCTGGAGCGCCTCGACCAGGTGTTCGCGGTGGACTTGCAGGCGGGCGGTGGCCTGGGCCTTCATCGCCGCCACGTACTGTTCCAGCGTGACGGGGCAGGGGCCGGCATACTGCGTGCGGGCCAGGGCTTCGTGCGCTTTTTCGATGCCCTTGAGGGTGATCACGTACTCGAACGATCCCGCGCCCACGCCCGCGCCGCCGCGCACCTCGACGAACTTCTCGCGCTTCAGCCCCTCCAAGACCAACTGCACGACGTTGGTGAAGGGCAGGTGCATCTGCTCGGCGATCTGGGTGCCAGAGAGATAGCCGCCGAAGTAGAGCACCTTGATGGCCAGGTCGGAGAGGATGCCCAGGTTCAGCCCCGTGTCTTGCAGAGAGCGAACCGGCAGCGGCGACCATTCGGTGGTGCGGCGAAGCTGCCCGGTGATGGGTGGCTGGGGCAGGCGACTACCCATGATAGTCCTCCACAAGGGCGCAGGCTCGGCGTACTTCGTCCTCCGTATTATAGCAGTGCGTCGAGATGCGCAAATGGGGGACGCGCCGCGCGTCCCAGTGCTTGGTGACGCGCACACCCTGCGCCGCCAGGTGGCCGAGCAGGCTGTTGGCGCGCGCTTCGGCGGCGGGCAGGTCGGCGGGATCGCCGACGCGGAAAGTGACGATTGGCCCCAGGTGAGCCGGGTCGGAGGGGGTAATCACGTGCTGGCCGCGCGCAGTCAACTCGGCGATGGCCACTTCTGATAGGTGGCGCGTCCAGGTGTCAATGGAGGCCAGGCCCAGCCCACGCACGAAGCGCACGCTCTCGATCAGCCCGACCATGCCGGTGATGTTCGTCGTGCCCATCATGAAGCGCAGCGCGCCCTCGCGCGGCGTGAGGTCATACTTGAGCCAGTGTTCCCACCCGTCGGTGGCGTTGGAGCCGACGATGCCCGGCACCATTCGCTCGGCTACTGCCTCGCGCACGTAGAGGAAACCCTGGCCGGGCGGCCCCATCAGCGACTTCTGCCCGCCGCTGGCCAGGATGTCAATGTGCATGGCCTGCACGTCAATGGGCATGTGCCCGGCAGCCTGGATGGCATCCACAGCGAAGAGGATACCGCGCCCGGCGCAGTACGCACCGAGGGCGGCCAGGTCGGCGCGGTGGCCGGTGAAAAACTGCACGGCGCTGACGGCGATCAGGCGCGTGCGCTCGTCCACCAGCGCGTCGAGGGCCTCGACCGTCGCGCCACCTCCGTCGGCGGGAGCCAGGCGGCACTGCACGCCGCGCCGCTCCAGGACCATCCAGGGGTAGACATTGGACGGGAACTCGACATCCGTCAGCACGATGTTGTCGCCGGGCCGCCAGTCAATGGCCTGGGCGACGGCGTTGAGGCCGGACGAGGTGGACTGAATACCCACCACCTCGTGCGGATGCGCGGCGTGGATCAGCGCGGCCATCTCCTGTGAGAAGGTGGCGAACAGGTCGCCGTAGCCGGTGTCCTGGCCGGGCATGAAGAAGACCATCGGGTCGTCGGCCAGCCAGCCGGTCGCGCGCTGCATGGCCTGCGCTGCCGGGAGCGGCAGAGGCGAGATGCTGGCATGGTTCAGATAGGTCAGGCGCTCGGCGATAGGGAAGGCGGCGCGCGCCGCAGTGAGCGAGTAAGCAGGGGCAGTGATCACGGGATTTCCTTTCGGTGTAGCAATCTGGTCAGGGCGCGGCATAAAGTGGGCCGCGCTGCGCTCCATTATAGATCGTGGCGGCAAGTGACGGCACCTGCTGTGGGGCGGGATTGCGAAATGCGGATTGCGGATTGCGGATTGCGAATTGCGGATTTCAAAAACCCTCTGCGTGTGGGGTTGAGGGGCGGACAGGCAGGTGAGGATCATTAAATGGGCAAAGTGATGTTGTGTGTGATAGTAGCCCCACCCCTAAATCCCCTCTCCACCACGTGGAGAGGGGGCCGGGGGGTGAGGCTAAACGTGAGACGTTCGCCTGCTTTCACGTTTGCTCAACACCTGCCCGCCCCAGACTCCCAGCGGCGCCGCTTTCACCAATCACCAACAACCCAAAACCAATCCCCACAAGTTGCTCTATTCCGGCGAATCCTATAACATCCAGCCCGCGCAGGCTGAGCAGCCCGTGTTGTTCCAGGAGAGACCATGCCCGGCGAGATGCCTCATGTCACGATCTACACCGACGGCGGTTGTGCCCCCAATCCCGGCCCTGGCGGTTGGGCTGCGCTGCTGATCGCCGCCAACGGCGTCACGCGCGATCTGAGCGGCGCTGAGCCACAGACGACCAATAACCGCATGGAGTTGACGGCGGCGTTGGAGGCGCTGCGCAAGCTCAAGCAGCCCTGCCAGGTGACGCTGCACACCGACAGCGAGTACCTCAAGCGAGGCATTACCGAGTGGTTGCCGGACTGGGCTGCGCGCGGCTGGCAGCGCAAAGGCAAGCGTCCTATTGAGAACGAAGACCTCTGGCGGGCGCTGCACACCGAGATGCAGCGCCACACTATCACCTGGCAGTGGGTGCGCGGGCACGCCGGCGATCCGCACAACGAGCATGTGGATCGCCTGGCTACTGCCGCCCGCGAGCGCCTGGTGGCGCAGCAGGGATCGTCCGCCGATGTGCAGCAGCCCAACTGGGAGATCGCCCTGCGCGTGTCGCTGCCCAGGGGCGCGAGAGCCGGCGGCTGGGCAGCGCGCGTCCGCGACCTGGCCGGCGAGAAGCAGATCGTCCTCACCGGGCGCGCGTCGGTCAATTCCGCCAACCAGCTCTGGCTAGTCGCCGCCTGCGCTGTGCTCAAGAGCCTGCCTGAAGGCGCAACGGTGCGCTTGCACGCGCCAGACAGCTACCTGATCCAGAGCATCACCCGCTGGGTAGCCGGTTGGCGGGCGCGCGGCTGGCAGACAAAGGAGGGCAGCGCCGTCAAACACCGCGCCGACTGGGAAGCGCTGGCCGCCGCCGCTGAGCGCCGGCGCGTGCAGTGGGTGCAGGAAGGGAGCGACCAATCGCCGCTGGCCGAGGGTCTGGCCGCGCTCGCCGCCGAGGCCGCGCGCGACGCCTGATCCCGTCCAGGATGTGCGGACCGCTCGCTGTCACGCCCCCCTGCTGGGAACTCCATGTTACAATGAGGGTCATGCCACCAACACCTGATGCTCCTCCCTCCAGCGCCGCCAACACGCACGAAGTCCGCCGCGTGCTTTGGATTGTGCTGGTGCTTAATGCGGTGGTCGCCGCCGCCAAGCTGATCATGGGGCTGGCGACGGGCACGGTGTCCATGATCGCCGATGGCTTCCATTCATCGCTGGACGCATCGTCGAACGTCATGGGGCTGGTCGGGCTGCGCCTGGCTGCCCAGCCGCCCGACGACGATCACCCCTACGGGCATCGCCGCTTCGAGACGCTGGCCACGCTGGGCATCGGTGGGCTGATGCTCGTCGCCGCCTGGGAGATTCTGCGGACGATGATTGACCGCCTGCTGCACGGCGGCGCGCCCGAAGTCGTGCCGCTCAGTTTCGCGGTCATGATCGGGACAATGGCTCTCAACCTGGGCGTGATTCTCTATGAGCGGCGACGCGGGCGCGCTCTGCGCTCGGACATCCTACTCGCTGATGCTTCGCACACCGCCAGCGATTTCCTCGTCTCCGCCTCGGTGCTGGTCAGCCTGGCCGTGATTTCACTTGGCTATCCCTGGGTGGACCCGCTGATCGCCCTGGTCATCGTGCTGATCATTGCACGCATGGGCCTGCGCATCATCCGCCAGACGAGCGACACACTGGCCGACCGCCAGGTGATCGATCCGCAGGCGGTCGTCGCGCTGTTGGAGGACGTGCCCGGCCTGGAAGAGACTTCGCGCGTGCGTAGCCGGGGGCCTGCCGACGCCATCTACATGGACATTGACACGCGCATCAAGCCTGCCGTGACCACCGACCACGCCTACGCCATCGCCAAAACGATCAAGGAGCGGGTGCGCACCACGTACCCGGACGTGGCCGAAGTGCAGGTGCACTTCGCCCCACAGCGGGGTGCGGCGCTGGACTGGATGCTCGAAGCGCGCGCCGTCGCCGACGGGCTGGGTCTGGCCGTCCACGAGGTGATCCCCGTCCCCGCTCGCGATGGCATCGCCCTGGAAATGCACGTCGAAGTCAGCCCTGGCCTGACGCTTGGCGAAGCGCACCGCCAGGTCAGCGATCTAGAGTGCCGCCTGAAAGAGAAATTCCCGGAACTGGGCGAAGTGCTGACGCACATCGAGCCGGCCCACCAGCACGGCGCTCCGCTCGTCCAGACGCAGGCCGCGCTCGAGTTGCGCGACCGCGCCGCCGCCATCGCCAGCAGCCTGTACCCGGACGCCGACTGGCACCAGACCACCATCTGGCTAGCGCCGGGCGGCTACGCCCTGACCATGCACTGCCACCTGCCTGCTTCAGTGAGCGTGGAGGAGGCGCACGCCATCGCCGAGCACGTCGAAACGGCCATTCGTAATGAACTACCCCAGGTGCAGCGCGTGACCATTCATACCGAGCCAGCGGGGAGTTGAGTGGTCAGTGTTCGGTTTTCAGTCATCGGTTGTCAGTCTTCAGTCTGCTGGGTGTGTGCAAGGCTGAGACAGTGTGCCGTGCCCTGGCTTACCTCACCCCCGCTCGGCGCTGGCGCGCCTCGCCGCCCCCTCTCCATGCATGGAGAGGGGGCAAGCCGAGCGTAGCGAGGCTGGGGGTGAGGTCAATGCCCCCACTCAAGCGAGTCGCTGACAACCTTTGGACGCACCTGGTCACCTGATCTTCAGATATTGAGGTTATGTTGTCCGGCTTAACCCATACCCGAAGACTGACGACTGATCACTGACAACCGATCACCAACAACCAAAAACCAATCACCAACCTTTCGCAGGAGAAGCCTCTTGAACACCGCCAACACCGCACACCGCTACCCGTTCGACCTGTCGGTTGTGCTGCCCGTCTACAACGAGGAGGAGAGTATCCGCCCCGTGCACGAGGAGCTGACCGGCGTGCTCGACGGGCTGCCGCTGCGCTATGAGATCATCTACGTGGACGACGGCAGCCGCGACTCCAGCCGCCAGCAGATCATCGCCCTGGCTGAGGCGCAGCCGGAGACGGTGCGCGCGGTGCTGCTGCGCCGCAACTTCGGCCAGACTGCGGCTATCCAGGCGGGCATTGACCATGCTAACGGCGCAATCATTGCCCTGATGGACGCTGATCTGCAGAACGACCCGCACGACATCCCGCTCATGCTGGAGCAGATGGAGACCGAAGGCCGCGACCTGGTGAGTGGCTGGCGCAAGAACCGCCAGGATCGCGCGCTTTCGCGGCGGCTGCCCTCGAAGGTTGCCAACCGCATCATCTCGTTTGTCACCGGCGTGGAACTGCACGACTACGGCTGCACGCTCAAGACGTACCGCCGCGAGGTGCTCGATCATGTGCGGCTCTACGGCGAGATGCACCGCTTCATCCCCGTGCTGGCCAACGCCGCCGGAGCCAACATCGTCGAGCGCGTGGTCAATCATCGCCCGCGCCTGCACGGCAAGTCTAAGTACGGGCTGTGGCGCACGATCAAGGTTGTGCTCGACCTGATGACGGTCACTTTCCTGACCAAATACAACACGCGCCCCATGTATATCTTCGGGGGCGTGGGCTTCCTGCTGTCGCTGCTGTGCCTGCTGGGAATCGCGGTGATGGGGATCGGCGGGGTTTTCTTCGGCAACTGGCACTGGCAGTCGCCCTGGCCGGTGCTGACGGCGCTGTTCGGTGTGTTGGCCGTGCAGTCTATCCTGCTTGGCCTGATGATGGAGATGCTCATGCGCACGTATTACGAGGCGCAGGGCAAGGGGCCGTATGCCATCCGGTGCGTCATTAACGGGCAGCGCTACGTGCCGCGAGCAGCAAAGGTCCTTGAAGAGGACGAGCAGCCCCTCATGAGAGTAGATAATCAAGTCAGGTAATACGCGCAAATGTCTTGTAGGGGCGGGTTTCGAAACCCGCCCCTACGTCATCCAGGGCCGTGACAGGCCACCCAAAACGAAATGCGCCCGGCGCTGACGGTGCGCTTCATATCCCTTGTAGGGGCGCGATCTGGACGGAATGCCCCTCCCCCTGGCCCCCTCCCCGGCAAAGCCAGAGAGGGGGAAAACGCCCCAACCGGCGATCAAAGTCCCCCTCTCTAGTGGTCAGATCAGTTAGGATTCAGAGACAGCTTTCGGCTCAGGGGTATTGAGTTTGGGATAGAGCCGTTCGAGACGAAGACGAGCGTCGCCCGTCGTAAAGCGCCA
>JAGPFT010000082.1 GCA_018056405.1 Anaerolineae bacterium | reverse complement strand
TCGCCACAACTCCAGCGCGTCCCGTTTGAACTCATCCGTATACGTGCGATAGCGCTTGTCCATGTTCCTCTCCTGATTTCTCTAGTCTACGACATTATCTGTGTCCGAGAAATCGGGGCAAGGTCACAGGGGCAGACAGCAGCGTGAGAAGCATTGAGATGGCGTCCGGTTAACCTCACCCCCTGGCCTCGCTACGCTCGGCCTTTCCCCCTCTCCAACGTGGAGAGGGGGCGGCGAGGCGCGCCAGCGCCGAGCGGGGGTGAGGTCTGTATTTCGGCAGAAGGCCCCTCCCCCTGGCCCCCTCCCCGGCAGAGCCAGAGAGGGGGGAAAGCGCCCCGTGCGGCGACCAAAGTCCCCCTCTCCAGCCAAGCTAGAGAGGGGGATTGAGGGGGGTGAGGCGCGTACAGACTCGCCCCATTCTCACGGTTGGACAGGCTGAACCGTCTATTCGCCGCCCCCCTGGTCGCTGCCCTCTCCAGGGATGTTGCCTCCATCACCACCATCGCCGCCACCCCCACCAGACGGCGGCACAGAGGGCTGCGTAGGCTGGGGGGCGGGCGGCGACTGACCTTCCTCCGCAGGCTGAGGTGTCTCGGTTGGCGCGACGTAGGGCGTGAACGTGGGCGGTGGGGGCGGAGACGGTGGGAGCGGCTCGATGGGCAGGTTCTCCAGGTCTTCGGGCCGTCCGAGCACTTCGACAAGATCCGCTTCCACCCATCCCGTGCGGCCATCTGACAGGGCGATCTTGTACCAGCTACCTGCCTGGTTCCGGGCCAGCAGCCGGGCGCGCTCACCCCAGGCGAGCGCCGCTCTATAACGGCGGTACCCGCCGACTTCGACGTACAGGTGCGCGCCGCCCTCGCCCACGAACACATGCGGCGCGACCGGAATTGCCCGCTCCAGCACGTCCTGGGGAAGCCAGCCGGGATAAGGCTCGCCGTCGTCTTTTTCGCCAAAGACTTGCACCTCGCGCAGGGTCGCCCCCGGCTCGTCGGGCAGCGGCACTTCGTTCGCACTGATGACCGCGACCCGCGTGCCTTTGTCCAGCGGAGACGGCACGAACACGAACTCGCCCGACGCTGGTTCGATGCGTGTGTAGAGCGTGGCGTCCTCATCCAGGTACACGCCCGCCTTCGCCGGATCGGGCGCTTCCTCGGCGGCGATGCACAGCACAGCCTGGCCGAGAGAGGGCGTCGGCGTGGGCGTGGGGCTGGGCGTGGGCGTCGGCGTATCCGATGGTGTGGGAGTCTGCGAGGGCGTGGGCGAGACTTTTGTCAGGTCAAGCGTGGCCGTCGGCGTGACCGGCGTGCCGGTTGCGGAGGGCCGCGGCGTGGGCGTGGCCGTCGGCGTGACGGGCGTGGCCGTCGCTGTCGGCGTGCGCGTGGCGGTGAGGGTGGCCGTCGGCATGGAAGTTGGCGTGGCGCTCGGCGTATCCGTAGGCGAGGAAGTCGCGCTCGGCGTGTAGGTAGCGCTCGGTGTGCGCGTCGGCAGGGGGGTAGACGTTGGCGCAGGCGTGCTCGTATCGGTCGGCGTGGGCGTGATGGTCGGTGTGTTGCTGGGCAGCACGACCAGCCCACCGGCAGCCGTAGCGACAGTTGGCGGCTCGCTGGGCACGGCAGTGTCCGTTGGCGCGCGGGTCGCGGTGAGCGCCGGCCCGCCACCCATCGCCGCCGCCGTCCGCGCCCCCGGCGTGGGCGTCGCCTCGTCGCCCGTTCCACGCCCCCCCAGCAGGACGAACGCCGCTGCCGCCGCAACCATCACCAGGACTGCCAGCACCGCCACGTTGAGCAGGGTGCGCCGGCGCTGCTTGGGTGGCGGGCCGAGGCGCACGATGATCACGGTGATGTTGTCCGGCCCACCGCGCTGGCGGGCCAGCTCGATCAGCTTGCGCGCGGCGGCGTCGGCGGGCATGCGCTGCACGATGGAGAGCATCTCCTGCGGCTCCACCAGGTCCCACAGCCCGTCGGAGCAGAGCAGGAACACATCCCCTGGCTCGGCCCGGACGCGGTTGAAGACCGGCTGGATGGGCGTCGGTTGGCCGATGAAGGCGGTCACGTTGACGTTGCGCGCGCCGCGCGCCTCTTCTTCGGAAATCAGGCCGGCGTCAATCTGGTGTTGGAGCACGCTCTGGTCGCGGCTGAGTAGCTCGATGAAGCCGCGCCGCACACGGTACACACGGCTATCGCCCACATTGAAAAGCACCGCTTCGCCATCGGGCAGCAGGACCAACCCTGCCGCCGTCGAGCCGATGCGCGGCAGCTTGATCCGCTCCGCCTGGGCGCGCACGGCGGTGTTGGCGTATTCGAGCGCCTGGCGCAGTGCGCTGAGTGCATCGAGGCTGGGGTCGGCATAGTACCGCTGGAAGATTTCGGCGACCGCCGTCTGGCTGGCGACATCGCCGCCGCCCATGCCGCCCATGCCGTCGGCGACGACGAAGAGCGCTCCCTGGGCGTACTGCGGGCTGCCCGGCTCCGGGATGCGGGAGCCGAGGTGATCCTCATTGCGCTTGCGCTTGAGGCCGATGTCGGTGCGCCCGGCGACATCCAACTCCATCCCGTGTTCGGCCATAATCATCAGCCTTTGTGCTCATCGAGGAAACGACCGAAAACCATTGGGGTCAGGAGCCGTCAGATTATCCCGTGTTCCAGACTCAAGACTCCTGACTCAGAGACCGTTTGAAAAGCCCCCCTCAACCCCCGCCCCCTTCCTTGCAGGGGTAGGTTCTTAATTCTCTGAGCGAAGGGCATCTCTAATGCGCTCCGTTCAAACCGTTGAAAACCTACCCCTGACAGCGGAGGCCCCTCCCCCTGGCCCCCTCCCCAACCCAGCTAGGGAGGGGGAAAACGTCTCATCCGGCGGTCAAAGTCCCCCTCTCTGGCTCTGCCGGAGAGGGGGATTGAGGGGGAGAGGCCTGTGGCTGGCATGGCCCACTCCCCTCGCAGGCCCCTCCTTGCAGGGGTAGGTTTTTTGATTCTCTGAGCGAAGAGCATCTCTATGCACTCCGTTCAAACCGTTGAAAACCTACCCCTCAACCCCCGTCCCCTTCTCCCTCTGAGGGGAGAAGGGGAGAGAAGCAGGGTTTTCCCCTCGCTCCATTGAGGGAGAGGGGTGTAGGGGTGAGGGGATTTCCATACACGCTCTCAAATGGCCGCTCAGCCTTGATTGTGCTGATCCCAGTCCACGTAATCCGTGCGGGCCATGTCGCCGCCTCGCGGGGCGGGGCCAGCGCCGCTATCGGGCGTGCTGGGGTAGAAGATCAGCTCCGTGCCCTTGCCGAGCAGGATAACCGCGCCCGCGTGCAGCGGGTACGGCTGCTGGGCGGTGATGCGCACGCCGTCCACGCGCGTACCGTTAGCGCTGCCCAGATCGGTGATGGTGAACCTGCCGCCCTCAAAGGTAATCACCGCATGGCTGCGCGAGACGCTGGTATCCTCTTGCAGCGTGAGATCGTTCTGCTGCTGCGTGCCGCGCCCGATGCGGAAAGGCACCGAAGGGATGGCCACGCTCGCCCCGATGCGCGGCATGGCCGGCGAGCGGCGGACTTCCAGCGTGCCCACGAAGTCGAACACGTCGGTGTAGACGTTAGTCGCCTCTTCGGCGGGGCCGGGTGGCGCAATGTTGACGGGGGGTGGCGGGGCAGCAGGCCCTCCCGCCGCCTTGCCGCCCGTCGCGCCGGACGGCATCTGGTAGAAGCCAGTCTGCTCGGCCAGGAAGCCGGTGCCGGTCGAAGACTTCTTGCGCGGGCGCACCAGCAGAAACAGCACGACCACCAGCGCAAAGCCGATCAGGGCGATGACCAGCGCCAGAATCGGGTTGTCGCGCACGTTATCGGTCAGCTTCTCGATGGCACCGGGCGCAGGGGTGGGAGTCGGCGAGGCGGTCGGCGTGGGCGAAGCGGTGGGCGTGGGCGTCGGCGGCACCGAATAGGTGAAGGCCACGTTGCCCGTCTCGATGCGCTTGCCGTCCGGCCCGTAGGCTTCCATCACCGCCGTGTAATCGCCCGGCTCCAGTTCGGGCAGGCGGATTTCCTGGCGCAGCGGCGCTTCGTAGACGTACTCGCCCTTGACCAGGCCGTTCTTGTCGCGCAGTTGCAGCTTATAGCTGGCAACCAGGTCTTCGTTCTGAACCTGGACAGTGAAGATGAATTCTTGGGTTTGCTCGTCCTGGCGCACAGAGATGACCACCTCGACCGGCTCTGGCGTGGGCGTCAGGGTCGGCGTGGCGGTCGGCGCGGGCGTGGGCGTCAGCTTCGGCGTGTAGACAAAGGGCATCACATTGCTGCGCGTCAGGTTCTGCCCGCCGGGACTCTGGGCGATGACCTGGAAGCGGTAATCCTTGAGCGGCTCCAGCCCTTCCGCTCCCACAGGAATAGTCTCGGCGACCTCGACGTTGTAGACCGTTGTGAGCTGGCTTGTCTTGGCGTCCACCGCATTGATCTGCAAACCGCCGATCTGTTCCTTGCCGATCAGGGTCAGGTGGAGCGTGATGAGGTCCGACTCCTGGTCGTAGCCGATGCTGTCAATGATCACTTCAATGGGAATCTCCGTCGGCGGGACGGGCGGAGGGGTGGGTGTGGGCCGCAGAATGGTGAACTCATAGGTCACTTTGTCTATCATCTGGTCGCGCTCGCCGGGCCAGGCGATGAACTCGCCCGCCCGGTCGAGGGCGCGCAGCTCGACGCGCATCCTGCCGTTGAGGTTGACCGCCGCAATAGCTACCGGCGAGGACAGTGGCCTGGGCACTGTCTTGCTGTCTAGAAGCTGGTTGTTGGCGTCGAAAAAGTCGAAGCGGTAGCTGCTGATCGCCCCCTCGCCCCGGACGCGCACCTCCAGGTAGAGCATGTCCTCGCCCTGATCCCAGCGCGCCGAGAGTATCTCCAGGCCGACGACGATAGGCGTGGGGGTGGGGGTCGGTGTCTGGGGCTGGGCGAAGTCGCGCGGCACTTCGAACTGCGTGGACGCCGAGAGCCGGGTGCCGTCGGTCAAGGTAACGATCAGCGTGGCCGTGTGCATCCCACGATCGGGGAAGAAGATGCCTGTCGCCAACCACTGACTCTTGAGCGCTTCCATGATGTCGCCAAACAACGTGTTTAGCTCGGCCTGCTCACCAACAGCGGACAGACCGCCCGTCTGGACGGCCATATTGCGCAGCTCGGTCGGGTTGAGGTCATTGGTGCGCAGGCCAATGGTGTGAATGGGCACGCGCGATGTGCTTGCCGTAGCGTAGTCCACTACCTGGGCGAATGTATGCGTGCTGCATGGCGTGGTATCTGGCGCAGGGCGCAGGCGGTCGGTGCCGTCGGTGAAGACGACGACGGCGCGACGGCCAGCGGGCGCTTTGCTGAGTTCTTCGATGGCGCGATAGGTCGCGTCGTAGAGACACGTCCCTTTCAGGTTGACCGGCTGCACGTCGCCGACGGCGTTGGCGGCGCGGTTGCGGTCGCTGGTGAAGTCTTGCAGCACGTCAATGCTGTCGTTGAAGCGAATCACGGCGAACTGCGCCTGTTCCGGCGCGTTGCCGATGGCCTGGATCGCCGCTTCACGCATGGCGGCGGCGGCGGGCGCCATGCTACCGCTGGCATCGAGCACCAGCGCGATGTAGAAGGGAGAGGTCGGCTGCTCGAAGGCGGCATTGTCCACCATCTCGCCGTCGTCAAGCTGAATCCGCGCTGACTGCACGTGCGCGCTGGGCACGACACGCCCCTCGCTGTCGGTGAGAGTGAAGTACAGCCCCAGTTGCAGCCCGTCCTCTCCCAGGTCGGTTAGTTCCGGGGAGTTGATCACCAGTTGCGATGGCGCTTGCGCGTGGCCGGTTCCCGGCGGTGGCACAGCCAGGCCGAGCAGAACCAGGATCGCCAGCCAGCGAAAAATGACCTTCAGGGAAAACATGAGCGACCTCACTATGTCTCCGGCCTGACACGACCCTCCTGCTGCCGGGTAGCGCAGGGGGCTGCGTCAGGAAAACCGCCATGACAGGCTTCCAGTCCCAGTCCAAGAAGCTCTCGCCCTTATTGTGCGATAGGTTAGTGCTTCGACGCAACAGGTTTGTTGAGTCGAATGGAATCTCGCGCGATCAACGCGCCGATGCTACAGTGAATGCCACCTGTCTGCGGGCGGGTATGCGCCCCCGCTGCGCCTCACCGGATGAAGCGCTTCGTGGACAACGGCTGAGTACACCAGGGCGGAAACAGGTGCACGGTTGGGCCTGACTGACTCCCTACCCCCCAGCCCCCTTTCCCCGCGAGCGGAGAAAGGGGGAGCAGACGCAACTCCCTCCTTGCGGGCGGTTCAGGGGCGGACAGGGGTTGAGTGAACGTGAAGACAGGCGAACATCTCACGTCTAGCCTCACCCCCCGGCCCCCTCTCCACATGGTGGAGAGGGGGAGTCAGGCCGCTATGAAGTCCCCTCCCCACCACGTGGGGAGGGGATTTAGGGGTGGGGTTACTATCGCACACACCATCACCTTGTTCATCTCAATGCTTCTCGCGTTGCTGTCCGCCCCTGAACTGCTGGCGGGGAGAGGTTTAGGGTGAGTAAACCATCGGACAGCCGCTGGTGGACTTCCGCCAGCGCGCACTGAGTCACCACAAAGGGCCGATCATGACACTCTGGGGCGGAGCATTTTCCCAACCGACTGACGACGCCGTGCGCCGGCTCAACGACAGCCTGCGCTTCGACTGGCGGCTGTACGATGCCGACATCAGCGGCAGCATCGCCTGGGCCGAGGCGCTGGCCGATGGCGGTGTGCTTACCGCCGAAGAGCGTGACGCGCTGATCGCCGGGCTGGAGCGCGTGCGCGCCGAGTTCGCCGCCGGGCAGTTCGCCCCCGCGCCGGGCGATGAGGACATTCACACCGCTGTTGAGCGGCGGCTGGGCGAGGTCGCCGGGCCGGTGGCGGGCAAGCTGCACACCGGGCGCAGCCGCAACGATCAGGTGGCGACCGACGTGCTGCTGTGGCTGCTGGACGCCGTGCCGCGCCTGACGGCGCTGCTGGCCGAGCTGATGGCCGCGTTGCTGGCCCAGGCGGAACAGCACAGCGGCACGATCATGCCCGGCACGACGCACTTCCAGCCCGCCCAGCCGGTCAGCGCCGCGCACTGGTTGCTAAGTCACTTCTGGGCGCTGGCCCGCGACGTGGCGCGGCTGGAGGGGTTCGCCGACGCCTGGCGCGACAAATGTCCGCTCGGCGCGGGCGCGCTGGCCGGAACACCCTACCCCATTGACCGCCAACGCCTGGCCGAGCGTCTGGGCTTCCGCGCGCCCGCGCCCAACAGCCTGGACGCCGTGGCCGACCGCGATCACGTCGCCGAGTTCCTCTTCGCCGCCGCGCTGATCGGCGCGCATCTCAGCCGCCTGGCCGAAGACCTGATCGTCTTCGCCAATCCCGCCTTCGGCTTCGTCCGCCTGGACGAGCGCTACAGCACTGGCAGCAGCCTGATGCCCCAGAAGCGCAACCCCGACCCGCTCGAACTGGCGCGGGGCAAGGCCGGGCGACTGATTGGGCATCTGGCCGGGCTGCTGGCGACGCTCAAGGGGCTGCCCAGCGGCTACAACAAAGACCTGCAGGAGGACAAAGAGCCGCTCTTCGACGCCTACGACACGCTGAGCGCGCTGCTGCCGCCGCTGGCCGAGTTGGTGCGCGCGCTGACGCTGGTGCCGGAGCGGATGCGCGCCGCGCTGGACGAGGGAATGCTGGCCACCGACCTGGCCGACTACCTGGTGAGGCGGGGCGTGCCCTTCCGCCAGGCGCACGGGCTGGCCGGGCGTGCCGTCCGCCTGGCGGAGGCGAAGGGCGTGCCGCTCTCCGCCCTGACGCTCGATGATTACCGGGCGTTCTGCGACGCCTTCGGCGCGGATGTGACGCAGGTCTTCGACTTCGACGCGGCGGTGGCGCGGCGGTCGGCCTTCGGCGGGACGGGCGAGGTCGCGGGGCAGCTCGCGCGGGCGCGGGCCTGGCTGGGAGAGCGAGGAGCGGACGCACCTTGAGAGTGCGTGCAAGACCGATCCAGGTAGAGGGCTGCTTTGCTGCGCCTCCGTAGGGGCGTATGGCGATCATGCGCGCTGTTCTACCTCACCCCCCGCCTCGCTGTGCTCGGCTTGCCCCCTCTCCACGTTGGAGAGGGGGCGGCGAGGCCCTCGTCAGGGGGCCGAGCGGGGGTGAGGTCTGTATTTCGGCAGAAGGCCCCTCCCTCTGGCCCCTTCTCTAGCTCGGCTGGAGAGGGGGATTGAGGGGGAGAGGCCTGTAGGGGCGGGCGGACAGCAGCGTGAGAAGCATTGAGAGGGCGACCGCAACCTCACCCCCAGCCTCGCTGCGCTCGGCTCGCCCCCTCTCCACGTTGGATAGGGGGCGGTGAGGCCCGCGTCAGCGAGCCGAGCGGAGGTGAGGCAAACCAGGACGCAGCAGAGCAGCGCCCCTACCTGACAGGTTTTGCCCGCACCCACTCTGACGCTTGTCGTTTCCCCCGCTTTGGCATAGAGTCCAGGCAGGCACACCGGCCCTTCGGCGCGCTCCCTTCGCGCTTGGCGCTGAAGGCTGATCGCTGACACCTACTTTAGGGAGAGAGACTTCATGGAAAAGTACGGTTATCGCTTCTCCTTCGGCCCCTGGAACATTCACGAGGGGGCCGACCCCTTCGGGCCGCCCGTCCGCCCCAGCGTGCCCTTCGAGAAGAAGCTGGAAGCCTACCAGCGCCTGGGCTTCGACGCGGTGCAGTTCCACGACGACGACGCCGTGCCCGATCTGGACACCAAGAGCGCCGCGCAGATTGAGGCAGAAGCGCGCGCTCTCAGGGCGAAGCTCGACGGGATGGGGCTGGCGGCGGAGTTCGTCGCGCCGCGTCTGTGGGAGCATCCCCTGACAGTGGACGGCGCGTACACGGCCAACGACCCGGCGGCGCGCGCCTACGCCCGCGAGCGCTCGCACAAGATGCTCGACATCGCCCAGGCGCTCGGCACCGACCTGGTCGTGCTCTGGCTGGCCCGCGAAGGCACCTACATGCGCGAGGCGAAAGACGCCGTCCGCGCCG
>JAGPFT010000081.1 GCA_018056405.1 Anaerolineae bacterium | reverse complement strand
ACGGCATACGAGATCAGGCTCGGTCTCGTGGGCTCGGAGATCGGTATAAGAGACAGGGTTAAGGGTTCAACTCCCTTGGGTGGCTCTGCGAATGAGTGCCCCAGTGCGAAAGCTGCGGGCATTTCTTTTAGCTGTCCGGGGTCGGGGAGGCTCCCATGGTCGGGGCACGGAGTCCCATCAATCCGGTCACTATCGGCGTGGCGGGCGGGACGGGGGCGGGCAAGACAACCGTCTCGCGGGCCATCCTGGACCGTGTGGGCACTGAGAACATCGCCTACCTCGAACACGATGCCTACTACAAAGACCTGCGCGATCTTCCCTTTGCCGACAGCCAGGTTATCAACTTTGATCACCCCGATACGCTGGAGACATCCCTGCTTATTCAGCATGTCATGCAATTGAAGCGGGGGGAGTCGGTCGCCGTGCCCCGGTACGACTTCACGACCAATCGCCGTCTGAGCGAGGTCACAGTGGTCTACCCCCAACCGATCATCCTGGTAGAAGGGATTCTGATCTTCGCCGAGCCGGAATTGCGCAAGCTCTTCGATGTACGTATCTTCGTAGATACCGACCCTGATATTCGCTTCATCCGCCGGCTGAAACGCGACCTGGCAGAGCGCGGGCGCACGGTCGAGTCGGTCATCGAGCAATACCTGACCAGCGTGCGCCCGATGCACCTGGATTTCGTTGAGCCGAGCAAGCGCTACGCGGACGTGATCATTCCCGAAGGAGGCTTGAATCTGGTGGCGATTGACATGGTGGCCGCGCGCATTCGCAGTATGCTTGACAGCCCAGAACTGCGTTCCAGTCTGCTGCGCCGGTGACCTGCCATGCCTACCAGAGAACATATCACCCACCAGGAGCGGCAGTCGCTCGTCCGCAGTCGTGAGAAGGAGATCATGAAACCAGCGCAGCCCTACCAACCGTCGAAGCTGCCGCGGGTGCTGCGCTGGACTGGCCTCGTGGGCATTCTCCTGATCACGGTCACCATCGCCGCGCACCGCGACCACCTGCAGGAGTTTTCCACGCTCGGCTACGCAGGCGCGTTCCTGGCGATGCTGGTCGGTAATGCCACGGTTGTGCTGCCCGCGCCGGGGCTGATCATTGTATTCGTGCTGGGCAGTACGCTCAACCCTCTGTTGGTGGGCGTGACGGCGGCGCTGGGCGCTGCCCTGGGGGAGATGACCGGTTACTTCACCGGCTATGCAGGGCTGGCGCTGGTGGAGAACTCCTGGGTGGCGCTCCGTATCCGGGGCTGGATGAATCGCAATGGTCTGCTGACGATCTTTGCCCTGAGCGCGATTCCCAACCCGTTCTTTGATCTGGCAGGATTGATGGCAGGCGCAGGACGGATGCCCGTCTGGAAGTTCTTGAGCGTGGCGTTCCTGGGCAAAGGCGTCCAGGCGACTGGCGTTGCTCTGGCTGGGGCGCTGTCGCTGGAGTGGGTGGAGCAGTTGCTGCAGCACTGATTCGTGTTAGCGGGCACGGTAGCGTTCCAACCGGTCGAGCACGGCGGCGTTGGCGATGGCGGAGATGGCCCCCCAGGTGAGTAGCAACCACGCTGCCACCAGCAGCGTGCTGATCGCCGCCAGCAACGTGATCACGATCAGCAAGGCCAACGTGAAGAGTGGGTTCCGCAAAACCATCACCAGGGCGTTGCGCATCGCCCCGCCGACGGTCGGCTCCTGCATTTCGTAGTAGATCGGCCAGGTGTAGAGCAACATCCCCAGCCAGACCACCGCCGCGACGATCCATAGCGTCTCCAGGGCCAGCACCAACGGCGTGTCGAGGGCAGCATAAGCGATCAGGTTGTTGAAGTTGATCAACGCGAACAAGACATTGCCCAGGCCCCAGGGCAAGGCGCGGCGCAGGTTGGCGCGGAAGGTTTCCCAGAAGGCGGCCAGGTCGGCATCGGACGGGCTGGTGTGCGCCAGGTATCCCACGCGCATCAGGGCGCTATAGGCAGCGGGCGCAGTGATCACCGGCAGGCACAAGGCCACAAAAGCCAGGTTCGTCCAGATATAGGCGTACCCCGCCAGCCGGAAGTTGCCCAGGCCGCGCCACGCTGCGCGCAGTCCGTCCCACATGGGGCGGCTATCCCTTCAGCCCGCTATAGCTGATTCCCTCTACAAAATAGCGCTGGAAGTAGAAGAAGATCAGCGCCAGGGGCAAGGTGGTGATCACCGAACCGGCCAGGAAAGCGTGCCAGCGCAGCGTCTCACCATAAGCGCCGCGCAGGAAACTGAGGCCGAGCGGCAATGTCCACAGGTCTTGGTTGCCAGAGAGGATGATCAGCGGCATCAGGAAGTCGTTCCACGTGCCCTGAAAACTGAAAATGGCCAGCGCTGTCAGAGCCGACGTAGCCATAGGCAGCACCACCCGCCAGAACAGCACAAAGCGGTTGGCCCCATCCACCAGCGCAGCTTCCTCGATCTCGCCCGGAATAGCCTCGAAGAATTGCTTCATCAGGAAGATGCCAAAAGCATCTACCGCCAGCGGCACGATCAAGCCCTGGTAGGTATTGAGCATACTCAGTTGCTTGAGGATGATGAAGCGCGGGATGAGCAGCACAATCGGCGGCACCATCATCGTGCCCAGGATGGTGAAGAAAAGCAGCCGGTTGCCAGGGAACTTAAGCCGTGCCAGCGCATAACCGGCCAGCGAATCGAACCCCAGGCGCAGAATGGTCACCGCCACAGCGAAAAAGGCGGTGTTGACCAGCCAGCGCGGCAGGTTCTCGTCGAAAATCTCCTTATAGCCTTCCAGCGTGGGGTTGAAGGTCAGCGTGCCCGAAGTCGCATTGGCAGAGCGGCTCGCCCCGGCTTGCTCTCCTTCTTGATAGGTGCATTCAACCCCGAAGGGCGGCGTAGGGAGGAGCGAGCGTGGGTACGACTGCACGGCGGGCAGGCACTTGAACGAATTGGCCACTGTGAACACGAAGGGGAAAATTTCCAGCGCCGCGAACAGGATCAGCACCGTCCAGCCCAGCGCGGTCAGGGCCACGGCCAGTGGCGAACGGCGTTCAGCGCCCACAGGGGCTTTGAGTGGTTGCGCAGTTGCCATCGGTTGTCTCCTCTCGTGCTGCGCCTAGACGTTTGCGTGCTCTTCGACGACGGTCCGCTGCAAGAGCGTGAAAGCGAAGATGATGATGAACAGCAGGATGGCCGTCGCCGCCGCCAGGCCCATGGCCGAGCGATCAAACCCGTTCAGGTAGACCATATAAGCGATGGTGTAGGTCGTCTTGGCCGGGCCACCGCTGGAGATCACGTAGACCTGGTCGAAAATCTGGAAGCATCCGATCAGTCCCAGCGTGACCACGAAGAACGTCGTCGGGCGCAGCAGGGGAACAGTGATGCGACGGAGAATCTGCCAGGCGTTGGCCCCGTCAATGGACGCCGCCTCGTAGACCGAGCCAGGGATATTCTGTAGTGCCGCCAGGAAGATGACCATCATCGTGCCGGTCGTCGTCCAGGTGTTGAGGATCATGATAGTGGACATGGTGACGCTAGGGCCGCTGATCCACTCCCACAGCGTCAGGCCGAGGGCGCGATTGCTGGCCCAGTCTCCCACACTGGTGCGGGAAACGCCGAATTGCTCCAGCAAGATATGCAGGATTCCGCGCGGGTCGTCCAGCCAGTTGATGAACTGATTGTTGTCGTAGCCGCTGAAGATCGCCTGCACAGTAGTGTTCACCAGGCCGCCGCGCGTGAACATCCACATGAAGATGATCGAAATCACGACGGACGAAGTGATCGAAGGGAAATAGAAGGCCGTGCGGAAGAACCCCTTGGCCTTCAGCCAGCGTTGGTTGAGGATCGAGGCCAGGAGCAGAGCCAGGACGGTTTGCGTGGGCACCACGCCCAGCACGTAGTAGATGGTGTTCTTCAGGGCGATGAAGAAATCTTTCTGGCGGGTCGTGGCTTTGATGACCTCACCGGCTTCACTGTGATACCCCCGCAGCAGATCGCTGTAGTTGTCCAGCCCGACGAAACTGAACGCCCCTTTATCGAGGACCGGCGTGATCCCGTTCCAGTCGGTCAGGCTCAGGTAGACCGCCGCCCCAATGGGAATGATCAGGAATACCAGGAAGATCACCAGCGCCGGAGCCATGAACAGATAGCCGGCGATGGCCTCCTGGCGCTTCTTGGCGGCCATGGTGGTGATCCGCTTCTTGGGTGTCACCGTCGTTACCTCGCTCATGGGCGGACATCCTTCTGCCACTAAGGGTAGGGGGCGCACACGCGCCCCCTACCGTCGAACGGGGTTAGCGGGCGAGCACTTCCTCGGCAACGGCTGCCGTATCCACGATCACGTCCTCAGGCAGCGCCTGTCCCTCGAAGGCCAGTTGCAAGCCAGAGTTGAAGGTATCGAAGACTTCGCCAAAGCCCACCGGGAACTGCCACTTGTGGGCATAGGGAGCACCGGCCAGGAAGCCCGCGCCGTACTCTTCCCCGAGGGCCTGGAGCCACGCCTCTGCGGCGCTCTTGGCGGGCGGGATGACACCAAAGCCCTCTTCGGCCACCATCGTCGAGCCTTCAGGGCCGGTCAGGAAGTTGGCCAGCTTCCAGGACTCATCGGGATAGTCGTTGTCCGCTGCCACACCATAGCACACGGTGAAGACCATGGTTGCCTGACCGCCGCTGGGGTGTTTGGGCAGTTCGGTCACGCCCCAGTTGAGATCGGGGAACTGATCGAGCAGGTACTTGATCGTCCAGTTACCTTCCATGGCCATCGCCACGCGGCGCTGCCCGAAGGCTTCGCCCCCCCAGCCGGCGTCCACTGCCGAGGGCGGGCCAGCGATGCCATCGCGCACCATGCCCACGTAGAACTCCAGCGCCTCGCGCGCCTCGTCGCTGTCGAAGGTGACTTCCGTCCAGTCCTCGTTCAGCACCGAGCCGCCTGCCTGGTAGAGGAAAGGCAGCCAGCGCTCGAAGTTGGGTGGAGTCACCAGGCCGAGCACGGTCTTGCCTTCGGCATCGGTGCCCGTCAGCGCCTCGGCGGCAGCGCGCAGGTCGTCCCAGGTCCAGTCTGGTGTGGGATATTCTAGCCCTGCCGCATCGAACATATCTTTGTTATACTGCAGAGCCATGATCGAGAAGTCCTTGGGCGGGCAGTAGAGTGTGCCGTTATAGGTGAAGGCCTCCAACAGCGACTCATAATGCTCCTCAAGGTTCTCGATCTTCCCTTCTCCAGAAGCCAGCACGCCCGCTTCGGCCCAGTCGGGCAGCTTGGAGCTGTCTACATAGAAGACGTTCGGCGGGTCGCCAGCGGCGAAGGCTGCTTGAATGGTGGTGTCGTATTCGGGCACCAGGTTCACGTTGACCTTGAGGTCAGGGTTGGCGGTTATGAACGCATCAACCTGCGCCATCAGCGCATCGTTCTCCGCCGTCGAAGACGACCACCCCATCAACGTCAGCGTTGTTTGCTGGCGCGCCAGGGCCGCGCCAGCGCCGGAGATCACCAGCGCCAGCACAACCAACAGGGTCAAGAGATGGACCTTACGCATGGTTCTTTCTCCTCAGAAAACTAACTGATGCTAACTCTGACCAACGATTGTCGAGTGGGGATGCGTTTCTTCTTTGCTGATGCGCGTTTCACCTCCTTGCTTGATGTCAATGCGGTAGGACTCGCCACGATAGCGGATGCGGAAATTCAGCCGTTGCCAGTGTGAGGGCAGGCGGGGCGCAAGGACCGGCTCCTCAGCGCCCAGGCGCAGCCCGGCAAAGCCAAAGACGGCGGCCTGCCACAGCCCGCCCGCCGACGCTCCGTGGATGCCGTCGTCGGCATTGCCGCGCACGTCGTGCAGGTCGGCCCGTGCAGCCAGCATGAAGAAGTCGTATCCTTCGTCGGGGCGGCCCAGCTCGCACGCCGCCCAGGCGTGGAAGCTTGGCCCCAGCGAAGACCCGTAGCAATGATCCGTCAGCGGGGCGTAGGCATCCCAGTTGGTCTGCCAGGTGCGCTGATCTATTTCTTCGCGCAGCAGACATAGCAGCATCAGCACGTCCGGCTGTTTGATCACCTGGCTACGGTTGGCCCCTTCGATTCCCAGGACGGCCTGCATAGAACGGTCTACTGTGGCGATGGTCGCCGGATCAACCGGCTCCAGATCGAAGAAGCCTTCGAATTGCTCGATCAGGCCGGTTGCCGGATCGCGGGGGATGAACATGTGCGCGATCACGTCCTGCCAGTGGGCCAGGCGCGCGTCGCTCAGATCGAGCTGTGCCCGTAGCGTCTGGTAATGATCGGGGTGTTGGGCGCGCAGCCAGTCCAGCACATCCAGTGCCGTTTGCAGGTGCCACTGGGCCATACGGTTGGTATAGGCGTTATTGTCCACGTGATCGTGGTATTCGTCTGGGCCGATCACGTCGCGGAACACGTAACGCCGCTCCCCGCCGGTCTCTTCCAGCTCAGCGCGTTCGCCCCAAAAGCGGGCGGTATCCAGCACGATCTCCGCGCCATAGTCCCGCATGAAGGCATCATCGCCCGTCGCGCGCCAGTACTGCATCACGGCGTAAGCCACATCCGCCGAGATGTGAATCTCAAGATCCCCCGTCCAGATGCGAATGGGGTCTCTGCCGTCCGGTTGTAGCACCCAGGTGGGCGTCACCTCGTCGCCGGTCGCTGCGCTCTCCCAGGCGTATTGCGCCCCGCTGAAACCGTTGGCGGCGGCTTTGCGCCGCGCGCCCGGCAGCGTATGGTAGCGGTACAGCAGCATGTTGCGGGCGATATGCGGCAGCGTATAGGTGAAGAAGGGCAGGATGAAGATGTCCGTGTCCCAGAAGACGTGCCCGCGATAGCCCAACCCGCTGAGCGTCTTGGCCCCGATGCTGACTCGTTCGTCATGCTGCGGCGCGGCGACGAGCAACTGGAACAGGTAGAAGCGCAGGGCGAACTGTGCTTCGTCGTCCCCTTCGATCAGCACGTCGGTCTCGCCCCACAGATCGCGCCAGGCACGCACCTGAGTCGCTCGCAACATTTCGTAGGATTGCCCGTCCAGTTCGGCCAGGGCGCGCCCGACCACGTCGGCGGCATTTGGCACGGCATCGCGGCTGGCGGTATAGCTGACCAGCTTGTCGAGTTGCAACGTCTGCCCGGCCCCCAGGCGCTCGCTCACAGCCAGACGTGGGTGGCCAGGGCAAAGCTGGGGTTGGATCGCTGTGCCCGTCGAGACGCTCAGCGTCGCGGCGGCGGCCAGTTCTAGCCCGCTGTGACGGGTACGGCTGTGCAACCAGATCGCGCCATCGTCCGCCTGGCCCTGGCCCAGGTGATCCCAATGCAGAACATCCTCGTTGGAGACGTACCCGTCCAGCCCGGTGGCGACCGTGATCTGGCAGGGCTGGTTGACGGCGGTGATCAGCATGCGCAGCGCGCCGACGTGCTCGCAGTCGTAGCTGGCGAAACGCTCGAAGGTCAGGTCGAGCAGCGCGCCGCTGGGGGCCTGCCAGCGCACCTCGCGGCGCAGAATGCCCTGGCGCAGATCGAGCCAGCGTTCGCTGTGCAGACATTGGCCCTGATCGAGCCGGAAGAGATGCCCGTCTACAGTGAGGCTCAGGTCGAGCCAGTTGGGCAGGTTGGCCAGTTCGGTGAAGGCGACCGGCACGTCGTCGAAGACGCCATGCGCCAGGGTGAGGGCGTGGTCGCCCGGATAGCCCTCTTCCAGGCTGCCGCGACTGCAGAAGTAGCCGTTGCCGGTGGTGAAGACGGTCTCCAGATGATGCTGGCGAGCCGGCTCTAGCCCGTCCTGGCTCACCGTCCAGGTCGGGTCGCGGCGGGCGGCGATGTGCAGCTCGGCCAGTCCCAGCCCAGCCAGGCTGTCGCAGCGCGGCACCGGCCCGAAATGGGCCTCGATCTCGGCGAAGCGTCTGGCAGGCCCCAGGGCCAGGCAGGGCATCCCTGCGTTGAGCGCCGCCTCAATGCCCGCCGCCGCATCCTCGACCACCAGGCACTCGCCGGGACGCAGGCCCATGCGGGCAGCGGCATAACGGAAAAGGTCGGGCGCGGGTTTCTGGCGGGTCACGCTGTTCCCGTCGGCCAGGGCCGCCAGGCGGTGAGCGATGCCCAGCCGCTCGACGACGGTGGGGGCGTTGCGGCTGGCGGAGGCGATGGCATAGCGAACGTTCGCCTGATCGAGCAAATTAAAGAGATCGGCGACTCCTGGCAATAAATCCGCTGGCGTGACCCCCTCTAGCATCTCCTGATAGTAGCGATTCTTGCGCGCCATCATCTCTTCCAGGTGCGCTTCGTCCACAGAGCGACCCTTCAGCAGCCGCAGCAGCGACTCGCGCCGCGACACGCCGCGCAGGTGCTCGTTGTCGGCGCGGGTGAAGGGCACGCCCTCTTCGTCGGCCAGACGCTTCCATGCCTGGTAGTGATATTCAGCGGTGTCGGTGATCACACCGTCCAGATCGAAAATGAGCGCTTTGATCGTGTCGGCCATGATGAACGCTACCTGGGCCGGTATCCCCGGCTGGAGTCACGGATAACCAATTCAGGGGGCAACAGCACGTGCGACTCGCTTTCGCCAGGCTTTTCCCCCGCAAACAGACGAACCAACAACTCCACCACACGCTGCCCGATCTCCCACACTGGCTGGCGCAAGGTGGTCAGGCTGGGCAATAGATAGGGCAACAGCGGCGTATCGTCGAAGCCAGTCACGGCCACGTCGCGCCCCATCTGCAAACCGTGTTCTTGCACTGCTTGCACTGCGCCGACGGCGATCAGATCGTAGACGGTCACGATGGCAGAGGGACGGCGTTTGGCGGGCAGGTCAAGCAGGGTATGGGCTGCCACATAGCCGAAATCGTACTGACCAGCGCTGCGCATGATCCAGGCCGGATCAGCGGACAATCCCGCCTTTTCCATCGCTTCCAGGTAACCGGAGAGGCGGTCGGTCCCCACGCGCGACTGTTCCGGCCAGCCCAGGAAGGCAATGCGCTGATGCCCCTGTTCGAGCAAATGCTCCACCGCCTGGCGAATACCGGCCCGGCCATCCACGTCCACATAGGGGAAAGCGGAGCCGTTGCTATGCGCCCGCCCGAACGCCACCAGT
>JAGPFT010000080.1 GCA_018056405.1 Anaerolineae bacterium | reverse complement strand
CTAGAGCGTGTTATGCACTTTCAACCCCTATCCCCCAGCCCCTTTCCCCGCAAGCAGGGAAAGGGGAGCGATTTGCCCCTCCCCGCTGGCGGGGAGGGGCCACAGGGTGGGGTCAATGCGCCGCACAGGGCGTTGCGCGCTTCACGCTGCGCCGAGCGCGTGAAGTTCATAACACGCTCTAGCTTAGCTGGAGAGGGGGACTAGCGCTGGACGCCGCGCTCCCTCTCCCCGGGTTTGCCAGGGAGGAGAACAATCGGGCAGGCGGTTCTCCTCTTCCCCTAGCTTTGCTGGGGGAAGGGGCTGGGGGATAGGGGCGTGCTCGCAGTTGCCCGGCAACTTGCTCGCGCACATCCAGGGCCACAGTCCTATTTCCGATCCTCTTGCCGCGCGGTACACTTGCGGCACAGACTGAGGCGAACCCAGGAGGTGTGCCCATGAACCCGCGTTCGCGCTGGCTGGGTGTGCTGGGAGCGGTGGGAAGTGTCCTGGCGCTGGCGTTGCCGCTGATGGGCACAGCGCGCGGCCAGCCAGGCGATGTGGCCCTGGCCTACGTCTGGCAGGATACGGTCACCCTGGCCGACTCTGGCGGACAGCCCCTTGAGCAGACTGGCCCCACCTTCACCTACGGGCAGGGCGCGCGCCTGTTCTGGACTGCCGATGGGCGGATGCTCTACATTGCCCGCGACGATGGCCTGTACGCGACCGGCGCGAGCGGTGGCGCGGCGGTGCAGGTGCCCGGCTTCTACGGGCGCACGCTGACTCTCTCCCAGGATGGGCAGACGCTCTACTACCTGGAGACCGTCTCTCCGCAGCAGGCCGGCGAGCAGTTCCCCGACCGCGTTTCCTTCCCCTTGCGCGACCTGGATTTCAGCGCCGCTGACGGCAGCACGGGGCGGCTGACCGGCTACTTCGGGCGTTTCCAGGCGGGGGCGGCGCAGGCGGCGGTCACCTTTGCGGCGGCGCTCTACGTGCGCGACGGGGGCCTGCTTGGCCCTGGCCGTCCCAACCTGTGGCCCACCTACGGCAGCAATGTGTTCGGCACGTGCTGCTTCCCCGACCCTGGGCTGGCGCTCTACAACGTGGGCACGGGCGATTTCGCCGTCTACGATGCCGACTTCATGCCCGGCGCAGCGACGACCAATCTGGCGCGCACGCATCTGGCCGGGCCGACCGCCAACAGCGTGCTGCGCGTGATTGACCTGATCACCGGCGGCGTGCGCGATTACGAGATCGCCATCGCCGGGGGTATTGGCGTCATCGAGCGCGTCGCCTGGTCGCCGGATAACGCTTTCCTCTACTTCATCGCTCGCCAGTCTCCCACCACGCCGCTGGCCCTGGACAGAGAGCCGGCTTTTCCGGTGGACCTGCGCAGCGCCGACATCATCCTCTATCGCCTCAACCTGGTCACAGGGGTGATCCGCGAGCTGGCCTGGCGTTCCGATGTCTATGGCGTCAGTTCGCTGGCGGCAACCGATCGCTACGTCTTCGCGGTCGTGGTAGACCCGAACACGCTGCTGGTCAATGACCTAAACGCGCGCCGCGTCTGGCCGGGCGCGCAGCCCACCGACCCGGAGATGCAGGTCTACATGCCGGCCACGCATCTCTGGCGGGTCCCGGCGGAGGGCGGCGCGGGAGAAGACATCGCCGAGAACGTGTGGGGCCTGGCCGCGCGGCCCGTGCGCTGAGGCGCGGCGGGGGCAGGAACAAGGTTGTCAGGCTGTTGACGGAAGGCCTCTATCCCCCGGCCCCTTCCCCCAGCCAGGCTAGGGGAAGGGGAGAGCGGCCAACCGGAGTCCCCCCTCTAGCTCGGCTGGAGGGGGGAGGCGTTCAGCGGGCATGTTCGACTCTCCCCTGGTGACAGGCCGTTTGTGGACTCGTCACGAAGGGGCAGAACCGCCAAACGCTTCAGCCGACAGAAAGGCATCGCTGTGCAGCTATTCCGTAAGGTACTGCTCCCCATTGACGCGCCGCGCGTGCTGCTGATTACCGGCGGGTCGTCGGGCATTGGCCGGGCGGCGGCCCTGCTCTTCGCCGCCCTCGGCGACCACGTGACCGTCACCGGACGGCGCGCCGACCGCCTGGATGCGCTGCGCCACGAGGTCGAGCAGCGCGAGCTGCCGGGGGTGATCCTGCCTGTCGTCGCCGACGTGACCGATCCGGAGGCCATGCGCCGCGCCGTCGCCCTGACGCTGGCCGAGTTCAACCGGCTCGATGTGCTGGTCGCCAACGCCGGAATCGGGCATCGCGGCCCGCTGGTCGAGGCGGAGTGGGCGGACATCGAAACGGTGCTGCGCACCAACATTGACGGCGTGATCCACAGCGTGCGGGCGGCAGTGCCGGCCATGCGCGCCAGCGGCGGCGGGCACATCGTGATCGTCTCGTCGGTGCTGGGGCCGCTGCCAGGCCCCTATGTCAGCATCTACAGCGCCAGCAAAGCAGCGGTGGATGGGTTGGGGCGGGCGCTGCGCGCCGAGATGCGCGCCGACCGCATCTACGTCTCGGTGCTGTGGGTGGGCCAGGCGGACACCGAATTCGCTGAGCGGCGGCTTGGCCAGGCGGGGCGTGTGGCTCCCAGGTGGCCGCCCATGAAGCCGGAGCAGGTCGCCGGGGGCATCGCCCGCGCGTTGGAGCGCAAACCGCGCACCATGACTTTGCGCTGGCGCGACAGCGCCCTGCTGTGGGCGGGACGGCATTTCCCAGGGCTGGCTGAGCGCCTCCTGGCGCGCATCTACGGCTGATGCGCGCGGACGCTGCTACAATCTTGCAGGCGGCGGGGACGGCGCGCGCCGTGTTCTGCTGCACGACCCGGACGGCACGGGCGTGATGTTGCTGGCGGGGTAGTCAGGGCGAGCCGGGGCGCAGCAGAGCAGCGCCCCTACCTGTGCCGGAATTCGGGCGCGTCCGTCATTCCACGTTGACGTTCTCCGCGCCAAGCATGTTGGTGGCGAAGGTCAGAATATGCTCGTTGATGTGGATCAAGTTATTCGGGAACTCCAGGCAAGCCCGCCGTCCCTCCCCCTCCAGAATGAAGCGGAACCGATCCCGGCCCGGATACTGCGTCAGGAAGCCATGCAGCCGGCGCAGCTTGCGCCGGTCGGCGGTGGAATCGCCGGAGCGGGCGATGGTCAGGGTCAGCAGGCGGCTGGAGGTGGGCGCGGCTTCGCACGGCGACTCGGCGGGCGGCTGCCGCCGCGCCGGGACGGGCGGCAGGGCGTCGGCATCGGCGGGCGCAAGCGGCGGCTGGACGGGGGCGGGCGGGCGCACGCGGCCTAACTCGTCGAAGGCGGACTCGCGCCGCGATGCTTTCTTCTCGTCCGGCGGGCGGACTTGCGCGGCAGGGCCGGTTGCCTCATAGGAGCCGTCATAGGGTTCCGGCGACCAGCCGCTCGCCCATTCCTCCTCTAACCAGCCGGGCATCTCGCGCTCGGTGAGCGGCCCTAGAGGGGGCGGCGCGCTGTGCGCCGGCGAGGGAGGCGCAATCGGCGGTGTGTCGGGCGCGCTGGCCCCTGCCGACGCCGGGATGACCGGCTCGGTGACCGGCGTGGGCTGCTCATCTTCGTGGGCGGCGACCATCTCGCCGGTTTCCTCGTCGAAGGGGCCGTTGTCTTCGCCATCCGCGTCTTCGTCCAGGGCAGCCGGGCCTTCGTCGGCAATCCACGACAGGCGCAGGTCATCGAGGCTGGGCGGGCGCTCGACGGCGGAGATCACGTCGAAGTTCTGTGTCACTGAATCCACGATCACTTGCATATCGCCGCGCGAGGTATCCGCTTTGCCTTTGACGACCAGCACGGCGTCTTCGTCCACGAGGTCCTGGTATTGCGCCCAGGTGCGCGGGAACATGACCGCGCTGATCGTGCCGGTGATGTCCTCGATGGTCAGCACGGCCATCGGGTCGCCGCGCTTGGTGAAGAAGGTGCGCAGGTTGCTGACCAGCCCGGCCACAGTCACCTGCAGGCCGTTGGCCGCTTCGCCCGCGTCGTTTAGCTCGGCGCTGGTGTGGGTGGTGACCTGCTGAAGCTGGGCCATGACCGACTTGAGCGGGTGATCGGTCACGTAGAGGCCGACCAGCTCGCGCTCCCAGTTGAGCATTTCGCGTCTGGAGATCGGCTCGACATCGTGCAGGCTGGCCAGGATGCTCTCCTGCGCGCCGAAGCTGACACCCGTCTCCGCGCCGAAGAGACTCATCTGCCCGGCGTCTTTGGCCTTGTGGTGATCGGCGGAGAAGCTGACGATGCGATCCAGCGCGGCCAGCAAGGTGGGCCGGCTGGCGAACTCGTCCAGCGCGCCGACCTTGATCAACGATTCCAGGGCGCGCTTGTTGACGATGCGCGCGTCCACGCGGCGGCAGAAGTCGTCCAGGTCGCGGAAGGGGCCGCCCTGGGCGCGGGCGCTGAGGATGTGCTCCAGCGGCCCGACGCCCACGTTCTTGACCGCGCCCAGCCCGAAACGAATGGCGCGCGACCCATCCGGCTGCGTCTCGATGCTGAAGTCCAGCTCGCTGCTGTTGACGGTGGGCGGCAACACGGCGATGCCCATGCGGGTGCAGTCAGCGGCGAAGAGGCCGACTTTGCCAGAATCGTCGCGGTGCACGCTCATCAGAGCGGCCATGTATTCGTGCGGGTAGTGGCACTTGAGAAAGGCCGTCTGGCAGGTGAGCACGGCGTAGTCGGCGGCGTGGGAGTTGTGCACGAGGATGTCGTTGGCGACGAAGTTGTGCGTATCCGGCACGGTGAGGTCGTAGGTCTGCGCTTCGCCCGCGTACTCGATGGCGGCGACCTTGTCCCAATACACGTCGCTGGCGGCGAGCGTCCGTAGATCGTCTGCGTTAAAGTACTCAGCGAGTCGGCTCACTGTTGTGCGAGTGAAACCGGACTTGGTTGCACTCGAAGTGGGCGAAAACTCGCGCACGGCGACTCCCGAAGCTGCACAGACCTCGCCCCAGGTCAGTCCGGAGGCGTCTTTGAGGCTGCGGACACGTGCCTTTACACCGAGTGGTACGATGTCCTTTGTACCGATAGACATGGCCTCACCGCGCTTGAGCAGCCGGGCAAGCAGGGCTTTCCGTTTCTCACTGACAAAATGGCTGCCAATGGTCTCTGAGAACGCTGCCATATTCTCATAGCCAGTAACGAACAACTGATACCCAATACGCCCATCCTTGTAAGGGAATTTGACTTGGCGCAATCGGGTTACGATCCCCAAACGTAACATCAGGTGCTGGAGTTGGCGCGCAAGTCGTTCGGACGCCGTCGCGTAGTACAGGCTGCGCCCTTTTTCGTTCAGATGACCATCGCCTTCCCACATGCGCGCAATCAGCAAGGCAATCTGGTCATTTGTAAGTTGAAATGCCTCTAGCGGAAGTGCCTTTTCTGAAGCTGCTTTGCCCCAGACGCCAAGTTGACGAAGCCATGTGACCACCTCTGTGGGCTGCTGCCGGTCAATACGGCGGCTGTAGACAGAGTACGTGCTCTTGTGTGTGCTCACAGACGCTTCAGTGTTTGCGAATTGCTCCAGATGGGTGACGTAGTCGCGCAGCTGTTCCTCATCCTGGGAGTAGAAGTACACGCCATGCGGGTGGCACAGGTTCCCTTCCGCAATCAGATGCCCAAGCACAACGACTTGATGCACTGGCCATTCCTCTCGACCCTCCACCGGAATGCGGCGGGGAACGGCGATGGTGTCACCGGCGCTCAACTCGCCCAGCAGCCGCCAGCCTTCGAACGTGTAGAAGGGGTGGTTGGCAGTCGCTGTGATCTGGCGTCCAAGCTGGGTCGTCAGGCGATAGACCGGCTTGACGCCGTTCGCCATCACCTGCGTGACCGGGCCAGGACAAAGCGCAAGCTGATCCAGGTCGCAGGTGAGCGTATGCTCGACAGTCGCCGTGCCCCCGGCCAGATCGCCCACGCGCACCAGCCGCCCGCTGGCCACATCTACGATTTCGGTCTCGCCGACGACGCACTTGTTAAATCCATACCGCGCGAAGAACTCGATGTCGTCAAAGATGGCGTTGGCCGTGTCGGGGTCCACGCCGTGCTGCGGGCCGCGCTCGGTGAAGATCGTGCGGTGCTGGAGCAGGTCTTCCTTCTTCTTTTTGGACACAGCGCGGCGCATCAGGTCGGCTTCGCCGAGCGAGTAGCCGAAAAGCTCCGCGCCGATCTGCATGATCTGTTCCTGGTAGACGATAATACCGTAGGTCTCTTCCAGGATGGGCTTGAGCTTCTCGTGCTTGTACTCGATGGCCTCGCTGTTGTGCAGGCGGCGGTTGTAGGTGGGGATGTACTCCATCGGGCCGGGGCGGTAGAGCGCGATGCCGGCGACGATGTGCTCGAACTTCTGCGGGCGCATGTCGGTCAACATGCGCCGCATCCCCTGCGACTCCAGTTGGAAGACGCCGATGGTTTCGCCGCGCCCCAACATCTCGAACATCGCGGCGACCTGGCGCGAGGTCTCCGGGTCGTCGGGGTCGGGGCGGTAGGGGATGTTCGACATATCGTAGTGAATGCCGTGATGCTGCTCGATCAGCTCGCACGCCCGGCGCATGATGGTCAGCGTCGAGAGGCCAAGAAAGTCTACCTTGAGCAGCCCGATCGATTCGCAGGTTTCCATCGGGAACTGGGTGACCATCTTCACCGGCGCATCTTCCGCTGAACCTTTGGTGGGGCGGTGCAGGGGGATGTACTCGACCAGCGGCTTGTCGGCGACGATGACGCCGGCGGCGTGCGTGCTGGCGTGCCGCGGCACGCCTTCAAGCTGGCGGGCTGTGTCAATCAGCCTGCGCGCCGTTTTGTCGGTCTCGTAGGCGGCTTTCAGGTCGGGCAGGGCTTTCTCCGGGTCGTCGCCCAGCGCGTCCTCGAACTTGATCGGCTTGCCCGCGCCGGGGATCAGGCGGGCGATGCGATCCACTTCGGTAGAGGGCAGGTCGAGCACGCGGCCCACATCGCGGATGGCCGCCTTGCTGCCCAGCGTCCCGAAGGTGATGATGGCGGCGACCTTGTCTTCGCCGTACTTCTGCGCGCAGTACTGGATCATCTCGGCGCGGCGATCTTCGGGGTAGTCCAGGTCAATGTCAGGCATCGAGACGCGGCCCGGATTGAGGAAACGCTCAAAGAGCAGGCCGTTGGTCAGCGGGTCAATGTTGGTGATGCCCAGGCAGTAGGCGGCTACGCTGCCCGCGCCGGAGCCGCGCACGTTCCACCAGATGTCGGCGTGGCGGGCGAACTCGCACAGGTCCCACACGATCAGGAAATAGGTGTCGAAGCCCATCTCGTGAATCATGCGCAGCTCGTAGTCCAGCCGGGCACGGATCGCGGGATCGTTGGCTCGCCCGCCGTAGCGCCAGCCCAGGCCGCGCTCGCACAGGTGGCGCAGATACGTCTCGGCGCTGAAGCCCGCCGGTACGGGGAAGATGGGCAAGTGGTAGCCGTCCGAGTCCAGGCACACGTCGCACATTTCGGCGATGCGCAGCGTGTTGGTCAGCGCCTCCGGTATCTCGCCAAACAGCCGCCCCATCTCCTGAGCGCTGCGCAGGTGAAAGGTCTGGCTTTCGAAGCGCAGCCGGTTCTGCTCGGCCTTGACGTTGCCCGTCTGGATGCACAGCAGGGTGTCGTGCGCGTCGTAGTCTTCTTCCAGCACGTAGTGCACGTCGTTGGTGGCGACGAGCGGGACGTTGCCATAGCCCTGCCGCTCCAACAGCCAGCGGTTGAGCACGTGCAGTTGCTCGATGTGGTGGTGTTGTAGCTCCAGGAAGAAGTTGTCGCGCCCGAAGACATCCTGATACCAGCCGATGCGCTCCAGAGCCTCGGCCTCGCGCCCCTGCTCGACCAGGCGCGGAATCTCGGCGGCCAGGCAGCCGGAGGTGGCGATCAGACCCTCGGCGTGCTGAGCGAGCAGATCGTGATCCACGCGCGGGCGGTAGTAGTACCCCTCAAGCTGCGCTGCCGAGGCCAGCCGCAGCAGGTTCTTATACCCGGTCTGGTTGCGCGCCAGCAGCAGCAAGTGATAGGGCTTGCTGTCCAGCTCGTTGTCACGGTCGAAGCGGGTGCGGCCCCAGGGGGTGAGGTACGCTTCCATGCCGATGATCGGCTTGACGCCCTCGGCGCGGCATGCCCGATAGAAGTCAATCACGCCGAACATCGTCCCGTGATCGGTGATGGCCAGGGCGGACATGTCCAGTTCTTTGGCCCGCTCCACCAGCCGGTTGATCTGGCCCAGGCCGTCGAGCAGGCTGAACTCCGTATGGACGTGCAGGTGGACGAAATCGGGCGCGTCCGGCATGGTGCGTGTTCCCCGTTCCCCGCGTGGCAATCGAACAAATAAGCGAGACCTGCGGCCATTATAACACCGTCACCCAGCGCCGGGCCTTAAATTTCTGGATGGTGTACAATGAGAGCGGGAGTACCTGGAGGAACAACAATGAGCCAGACGCCGCCGTACTCACCCGGTTTCCCGCCGCGCATGACGCTGTGCGTGGGCGCGGTAGTGCGGCGCGGCGATGCCGTGCTCTTCGTCCGGCAGACCTATGGCGAGGGGCTGACCGGCGTGTGGACGCTGCCCTGGGGATTCGTGCAGGGGACGCTGCCCGATGGCGCGCCGGACCCACCACACCTGGCGGCGCTGCGCGAGACGCTGGAAGAGGGCGGCGTTCGGGCGACTGTGGACGGGCTGCTGGGCGTGCAGAACCACGCCAGCCGGTCTGGCGAGCCGCGTGTGTACCTGCTATTCCTGTGCCAGCACGTCGCCGGCGAGCCTGCGCCCGACGGCACAGAGACCGACCGCGCAGCGTACTTCTCGCTGGCCGACCTGGAATCGCTGGACGAGCCGGTAGATGCTTTCTGCCTGTGGCTGGTCCGGCGCGTCCTGCGCGGCGACTATCGCCTGATCCCGCTGGAAGCAGCGAATCCCTACGCCCCACACGAAGCGTTCTTCTAGAGCGAGGTATGCACTTTCAACCCCTATCCCCCAATCCCTACGGGAGACGTGCGGCTTTACCTCACCCCTCCATCCCCTCTCCACACGCGGAGAGGGGACGTAACCACACCATGACTCCCCCTCTCCACCACGTGGAGAGGGGGCCGGGGGGTGAGGCTTTCAAACG
>JAGPFT010000079.1 GCA_018056405.1 Anaerolineae bacterium | reverse complement strand
GGCGACCAGGCGGGGTCCGCGCCGAGAAGCTGCGCGTCGGCGAAGAGCAGCGCGCTCTGCGCCGTGCTCACGTCCACCACCCAGGCGCGCGTCGCGCGGGCAGCGTCGCCGGACGCGGCGCTGAACTCCTGGCGCTGGTAGGCGATGCGCGTCCCGTCAGGGTGCCAGGCGGGAGCCGTGCACAGCGCGCGCACGCAGCGCGTCAGCGGGCGCGCCCGCCCGCCCGTCACCTCTACCACCCAGATGTCCGCCGTGCCGTCGTCGTTGTTCTGCGTGTAGGCGATCTGCATCCCGTCTGGGCTGGGCGCGAAGTCCTCGACGCCGTGCGCAGCGTCGGTCAGCGGCGTGAGAGCACCTGTCTCCAGGTCGGCCAGGTACACGTTGCGCGAGTAGGCGTCCGCCGGGGCGATGAAGGCAGCGCGGGGGAGCCGGGCGCGGGGCTGCTCGGCCTCGTCCGCGCCCACGATGACTCCGGCCAGCCCGCTGATCAACAGGGTCAGCGCGAGCAGGGCGAAGACAGCCCGCCGCCGGGCCACGCTGAGCAGCAGAACGGCGCCGGTCAGGTCGAGCATAGCCCCGCCAGCCAGGAACGCCAGCACCGCCCCGCGGGCGAAGGTCCCGCTCAGGTCGCGCGCGGCGAAGGCGTCCGCCGGCGTGCCAGTCGGCAGGGCGAAGGCGCGCGCTTCCAGGGCCAGAACCGCGCCCACCCGCCCCTCCGCCAGCGACTCGAAGTCGCCCGGCGCGAGGATCAGGCGGACGCCCGCCGCCAGCAGCGCCGCGATCAGCAGGGTGCGACCTAGCAGGGCGATCTCACGCCCGCCAGCGCTCAGCGCGTGGCGCAGCCCGACGTAGGGCAGCGCGTCCGGCGCGGCAGGAGCCGGGCGCAGCCAGCGCTCGCGCCCCGACGCGAAGGCAGCCAGCGTCCCGATCAGCACGGCGGCGATCAGGGCGACAGCGGCGCGCAGCGCCAGCAGTGAAGAGTCACGGTCGCGCAGGGCGACATACGTCCCGGCCAGGGCGATGGGGTTGATCAGCGGCCCGGCCAGCAGAAAGGCAATCGCCGCCGGCAGCGGCAGCCCCTTGCGCAGCAGGGCGCGCGTCACCGGAATGACGCCGTATTCGCCGACCGGCAGGATCAGGCCCAGGACGCTCCCCGCCAGCGCCGCCGGCAGAGGCCGGCGCGGGATGAGGCGGGCCAGGTCGTCGCGGCTGAGGAAGCCCTCGATCAGCCCGGCGGCCAGCGCTCCAAACAGCAGGAATGGCGCTGCCCCCACCAGAACGCTGAGGAAACGCGATACAAATAGCGTAAGCGGTTCGGCCAGGTCCACGAGCTGCCCTCCGGTGCGTGCTGCGCGCGACGATTATAGCGGGTTGTGGGCGCTGGCTGGTGAGCGTTTGCTGAGAGGTGGGCCGGGGATGGGGGCCATTCCTGTGTGACGAGTTTCAACCGACAAGGATACACTGGCCTTCGCACGCCCCGCTTGGTGAAAGTTTCATTTTGGTATATGCTGAGGGCATGATCGCACGCCGCGCAGATCGCACAGATGTTCCATTATGATATAATCGAGATAGCAACGGTGCCCTCTGAACGCCTCCGACATGGGAGCGGCGGGCATCGCTGAGAGCATAGGGATCGCACATGGCTAACCCATTCCGCAGAGGGGCCAAAGACGACGACGAACGCCGCCCCGACCCCCATGATCGCGGGCGCAGCGCCGACCGCGACCGCCCGCAGCCGGGCCTGCGGAGCCAGTTCCCGTATGGCGGGATCGGTGACAGTCCGCGTCGCCAGCCGGAGCCTGAAGAGAAGTCCGGGGGGCGGTTCGGCTTTCTGCGGCGCGGCAGCGACGAAGATGACTCGCTGGAGCCGCCCGCTCGCCCGACGGGGCGCTATGGCGCGCCGCCGGCGGATCGCCGGGCCAGCTCGCGCGGGGACGACCAGGCGGACGAGAAGAAGGGACGGCTGGGCTTTTTGCGGCGCGGCAGCAAGGACAAAGAAGACCAGGCCGAGCGGCGTGCTCCCTTCCTGCCGGGAGGCACTGGCACAGACCTTGACCGTTCTCGCGGCGGCGTCATACCTCCCCGTGACGCCCAGCGCGGCGGCGGGACAGGCGCTTTGGGTCGGCGCGAGCGCGACGACGAGCTACCGCGCACGTTTGGCGGGACGGACCCGCGCGAGCGGAGCGGTCTCCCGCCGAGCAGTTCCTTTGCCGCCGGACGGCGCGAGCGCGACGACGAGCTACCGCGCACGTTTGGCGGGACGGACCCGCGCGAGCGGAGCGGTCTCTCGCCGAGCAGTTCCTTTGCCGCCGGACGGCGCGAGCGCGACGACGAGCTACCGCGCACGTTTGGCGGGACGGACCCGCGCGAGCGGAGCGGTCTCTCGCCGAGCAGCTCCTTTGCCGCCGGACGGCGCGACCGCGACGACGAGCTACCGCGCACGTTTGGCGGGACGGACCCGCGCGAGCGGAGCGGTCTCTCGCCGAGCAGCTCCTTTGCCGCCGGACGGCGCGAGCGCGACGACGAGCCGCCGCGCACGCTCGGCGGGGCGGAGCGGAGCTTTTCTCCGACCAGCCCCTTCGCCGCGCGCGACCGGGGAATTGAGCCGTCTGACGCTTCACGAGAGGGGCGCTTTGGAGCGGCGCCGCGCACGCCCATAGGACTGGACGAGCGGAGCGCAGGAGGGCGAGCGCCTGTACCCTCGCGCCCCTTGGGAACGCGCTCGCCCGTTGAGCCGGCCAAGAAAAAGGACGAGGAAAGCAAGTCGCGTTTCCCCTTCGGGCGGCGCGCTAGCAAGGACGCCGACAAGAAGAAGGGCGCGGACGAGGATAAATCGGCGCGCGCCTTTAGCGCGTCGGCAACCAGTCGCGCCAGCCGGGGCGGAGCTGCTGCGCCGCCGTTTGGCGCGCGCCGTTCGCCCGCCGAACCGCAAAGTCCGCAGGCGGCGCGGGGGCGCGAGCCAGTCTTGCCTGCTCAAGAAGCTAGCCGCGCGCGCGGCGCAGCCGCGCCTGCCGAGCCGCTTCGCCGCTCGCGGGCAGCGACGCCCGAACCCTACGCTGCGACCCGGCCATTGCCGGGCGGACGCGAAAAGGGCGCCTTCACCATTCACCAGGGCCTCGACTTCGACCGCAAGCTCGACCTGATCGGCGTGGCCCTGATCGGGTTCGCCCTGGTCGCTTTCTTCTCGGTCATCCCGTCAGTGTCGTTTGGGTTGCTGCCAGAGCCGCACTCAGGACTCACCGGCGCGCTGAACAAGCTGCTGGGGCAGTTGTTCGGCTGGGGCAAGCTAGCCTGGCCGGTCATCGCCTTCGGGACTGGTGTCTGGTTGATGGTGCGCAGCTTCGAGCATTCGGGCATCGAGCTGAACTTCATGCGCGTGGTCGGCGGCCTGATGCTCTACGCCTGTGTGCTGGCCTGGCTGCACATGCTCTTTCTCGTGGACGACACGGCCCCCACCGTTGAAGCGTTCCGCCCCATCTCTTACGACCTGGCAATGGAGCAGCAAAGCGGTGGCGGGTGGGTCGGCCACCAGATTTACGTGTTTCTGCTCAGCCAACTCCTGGACTGGGGCACGCTGTCCGTGCTGATCGCCTGGCTGATCATGAGTCTGATGCTCGCCTTCGACCTGTCAGTGGTCGAGTTGTGGGCGCGGGTGTCGCTCGCTGTCACCAATATGCACCTGAGTCCGGAGGAGCGCGCGCGCAAGCGCGAAGCGCGCGCGATGCTCAAAACGCCGCGCGTCGAGCCACAGCGTCCCAGCGCGGAAGGGGCGGCTCTGGGGGCGGGCGCAGCCGGCAGAGCAGGGGCAAGTGCGTCTCCTGGCGGGCGGGCGGGCGAAACAGGCTCCACTCCCGATGCTTCGGCGCACCCCGCCCCCCGCATCACGCGGCGGGGCATGATGGCCAGCGACGAAATCGCCGAGAGGCCCGGCCCGCCAGGGCGTGAGGAGCGTTCTCCGCTGCCGGGACTGCTGGACCAGGCCGCGCCAGCCGGGGACGCGACGCCGGAACCAACGCCGCGCCAACCCTCGCGGCGACCGCTGCCGCACATGGGCACGCCGGGGATCGCTGCGCCATTGGATCAACCCGGCGACGAGGGGGCCGAGCGGCCCCGCCGCCCGCTGCCCGCCGCTGGCGTAACGCCCCTGCCGGGGGCGGATATGACGGGCGAGAGCGCGGCGCGCCGTCCATTCCGGGCGTTTGGCCGCGAGGAGCCGCCCACCCCCCGCAAGCCGGGCGACGAGCCGCCGGATCGCTTCGAGGCGCTCACGATGACCCCCGACAGCCTGGAGCGCACCCCCTTCGCGCGACCCCTCGCCGAAGGCGAGGAGGGCGGGGATCGCCCGGTGCTCCCACTGCCTGCCCGCCGCCGCTCGCCGGAGTCGCCGGGGGGGGCGAAGGGTGAAAAGAGCGCCGAGCCGGAGGGTAAGGTGGAGCGTGGCGGACGGTTTGGCCGATTCCTGTGGCGCGGGCGGGCCGAGGAAGGCAAGGAAGAGAGCGCGCCCGCCGCCGACGAGGCGCTCTCCATTGAGTTGTTCGCCAGCGAAGCCGACGCCACTGAGCCACCTGCCGCGTCACACCGCCGGTTCGGGCTGTTCGGGCGGCGCGCGCAGGAGGGCGAGGAAGTCCCGCCCGCCGAGGCGCAGAAAGACGTTTCCGCCCCCAAGCCAGAAGATCAGTCGCCGGCGCGCAGACGCCTGCCGTTCGGACGCAGGCCGCGCGACGCCGAAGAGATTGCCGGGAGCGATGCAGAGCCGAAAGCCGCCGGGTCGCCGGAAGCGCCCGCCGAGGGCGAACGCCGTCTGCCCTTCGCGCGCAGTCCGTTAGGCCGCACTCCGCGCGACGCCGAAGAGATTGCCGGGAGCGGCGCTGAGCCGAAAGCCGCCGGGTCGCCGGAAGCGCCCGCCGAGGGCGAACGCCGTCTGCCCTTCGCGCGCAGTCCGCTAGGCCGCACTCCGCGCGACGCCGAAGAGATTGCCGGGAGCGGCGCTGAGCCGAAAGCCGCCGGGTCGCCGGAAGCGCCGGGCGAGGGTGAACGCCGTCTGCCCTTCGCGCGCAGTCCGCTAGGCCGCACTCCGCGCGACGCCGAAGAGATTGCCAGGAGCGGCGCTGAGCCGAAAGCCGCCGGGTCGCCGGAAGCGCCCGCCGAGGGCGAACGCCGTCTGCCCTTCGCGCACAGTCCGCTAGGCCGCACTCCACGCGACGCCGGAGAGATTGCCGGGAGCGATGCGGAGCCGAAAGCCGCCGGGTCGCCGGAAGCGCCCGCCGAGCGGATGCGTTCCTTCTTCGGACGAGGGATGCCGCCGGTCAGCCCCGTTGAGCCGCGCCGCCCATCCTCCGAACCTGCCCCGGCCACGCCGCCCGCGCCGGATGAGGAGCGCCGTTCCGAGCACAGCGGGCTGAGCGATGCGGCAGCCGCTGCGGGAGCGTTGGGGGCGGCGGCTCTCCTGGGCCGCGCCCTGAGCCGCGATCAGTCGGGCGATGACGAGCCAGCGCGCGTCTCCCTGCCAGACGAGAGTGCCCCCGCCGAGAAGACTGTCCCTCGCGCCCCGCTGCACAGTGCGACTCCGCCCGCCGCGCCGCACGAGGGTGGGCCGCGCCCGTCCCGCGACATTCCAGCAACGGCGGACGAAGCGCCCCCAAGCGCGGGTGCACCCCAAGAAGACGCGCCGCTTCCCTTCACCGAGCGGATGGCGCGTCCGGCGCACCCCGAATTGCTGCGCCGCCGCGAGCAGTTGGAAGGATGGGGTGCGAGTCCCCTGCCGGGCGCGCCGGAGCCGAAGCCGCCCGCCGCTGAACCCGTCCCTACCCGCCGCGCCGAGCCGTTGCCGGAGGCCGTGCTGGAGCCAGAACCCGATCCCGGCCTGACCAAGAAGGCGGAACCGGCGCACCTCACCGATTCGCAGCCTGGCGCGGCGGCCCCGCATGATGAACCGAAGGCTGAGCAGCACACGGAACGCGCTGCCCCGCCGGTTGTGCGCCGTCCCGCGCCGCGCCGCCCGTCGCAGCCGGTGGCGGTCACCGGCACCGGCAGCAACGCCCCGGAACGCCGCATCGCCACGCCCGCCCCGCGCCAGATTGCCTACGAGCTGCCCGACTTCCGGCGGCTGCTCAAGCGGGGCGAAGAGCGGCGCGTCAACGACGACGTGCTGCTCGACAAGGCGCGCGTCATCGAGGACACGTTGGCCAGCTTCAGCGCGCCCGGCAAGGTCGTCGAGGTCAACCCCGGCCCGGTCATCACCCAGTTCGGCATCGAGCCGGACTACCTGATCACGCGCAGCGGCAAAAAGCAGCGGGTCAAGGTGGGGGCCATCGCCCGCCTGGACGCCGACCTGGCCCTGGCCCTGGCCGCCAAGTCCATTCGTATCGAAGCGCCGGTGCCGGGCAAGAGCATGGTTGGCATCGAGGTGCCCAACGACGAGGTGGCCCTGGTCAGCCTGCTGGACATCATGGAAGCGCCGGAGTTCACGCGCATCGAGTCCAGGCTGCGCCTGGCCCTGGGCCTGGGCGTGGACGGCACACCGGTCGCCGCCGACCTGACGGCCATGCCGCACCTGCTCATCGCTGGCACGACCGGCTCCGGCAAGTCGGTGTGCGTCAACGCCATCATCGCCTGCCTGCTGCTGCAGAACACGCCGGACGACGTGCAGTTCATCATGGTAGACCCCAAGCGCGTCGAGCTGACCAGCTACAACGGCATTCCGCATCTGGTCGCGCCGGTGGTGGTGGACCTGGAGCGCATCGTCGGGGTGTTGCAGTGGGTGCAGCGCGAGATGGAGTCGCGTTACCACAAGTTCGCAGCTATCGGCGCGCGCAACATCCTCGACTACAACAAGAAGATCGGCCCCGACCAGCGGCGGATGCCCTACTACGTGGTGGTCATTGATGAACTGGCCGACCTGATGATGCTGGCTCCCGACGAGACGGAGCGGCTGCTGGCTCGCCTGGCGCAGATGGCCCGCGCGACCGGCATTCACCTGATCATCAGCACGCAGCGGCCCAGCGTGGACATCATCACCGGGCTGATCAAGGCCAACTTCCCGGCGCGCATCGCCTTCATGGTCGCCTCGTCGGTGGACTCGCGGGTCATCCTCGACCAGCCGGGCGCGGAAAAGCTGCTGGGGCGCGGCGACATGCTCTTCCAGTCGCCGGACGCGGCAGCGCCGCAGCGTATGCAGGGCGTCTACGTCTCTGATGAGGAGATCACACGCATCACTAGCTTCTGGCGCGCGCAGCTTGTGCAGAAAGCCGGCTCCGATGGCCTGGCCGTGCCGGGCCGCGAGATCGCGCTCGGTGCCGAGGAAGGGCGCGGGGCGCGCGTGGGTCGCCGCACCAGCCAGCCGCCCGCCCAGCAGGCGGCGTTGTGGGATTCGGAAGAGATCAGCGACGCGGACGGCGACGGCGAGGACGATCTGTACGACCAGGCGGTTGAGCTGGTGCAGAGCCTGCGTAAGGCGTCCATCTCGCTGCTACAGCGCCAGTTGCGCATCGGCTACACGCGCGCGGCGCGGCTGATTGACCGCATGGAGGAGGACGGCATCATCGGCCCGGCGCAGGAGGGCAGCAAACCGCGCGAGGTGATCAAGTACGATTGAGTGAGGAGTCGGGAGTCGGGAGTTTGGAGTTCGGGGGTTGGCGCAGACGCGGCTCCGGGCACATGATCGAACAGACAGGTCGCCATCCCCACGTTTACCTCACCCCCACTCGGCGCTGACGCGCCTCGTTTCCCCCTCTCCATGCATGGAGAGGGGGAGAACCGAGCGAAGCGAGGCTGGGGGTGAGGTAAACCGCATGACGCCGAAGGCCGCTAACTCCCCCATGCGCCTCCTGCTCCTCGAACCCTACGACACCGGCTCGCACGCCCTCTGGCTGCGCGGCTACGCGGCGCACAGCGCCCACGACGTACACCTGCTCACGCTGGAAGGGCAGTTCTGGCAGTGGCGCATGTTGGGCGGGGCGGTGGCGCTGGCCGAGCGATTCCGCGCCCTGGACGCGCCGCCTGACCTGATCGTCGCCTCGGATATGCTCGACCTGACGACGTTCCTGGCCCTCACCCGCCCGCTCACGGCGCGCATCCCGGCGGCGCTCTACTTCCACGAAAACCAGCTCACCTACCCGCGCGGGCCGCGCCAGAAGCTCCAGCAGCATTACGCCTTCATCAACTACACCAGCGCCCTCGCCGCCGACGCTGTGTTCTTCAACAGCGCCTTTCACCGCGACGCCTTCCTGGATGAACTGCCGCGCCTGCTCAAGCACTACCCCGACCACACGGGTCTGCACACGGTGGAGGCCATCCGCGCGCGCAGCAGCGTGCTGCCCGTCGGCCTCGACCTGCGCCGCTATGACGCGCACCGCCCCGCCGCCGCCCGCGACCCGGCCGGCCCGCCGCTGATCCTGTGGAATCACCGCTGGGAATACGACAAGAATCCGGCCCCGTTCTTCGCCGCGCTGGACGCGCTGGCGGCAGAGGGCGTCCCCTTTGAGGTGACCATCGTTGGCGAGAACACGCGCCAGGACCCGGCGGAGTTCGACGCGGCGCGCGAGCGATTGGGCGCGCGCGTGGTGCGCTTCGGCTACGTGGAGTCCTTCGCCGACTACGCGCGGCTGCTGTGGGAAGCGGATATCGCCGTCAGCACGGCCAACCAGGATTTCTTCGGGATCAGCGTGGTGGAGGCGATCACCTGCGGCTGCTGGCCCGTCCTGCCGCGCCGCCTGAATTATCCGGCGCTGGTGCCGGAAGCATGGCACGCCCAGACGATCTACGCGAAGGATGGGGACTTGCTGCCGCTGTTGCGCGCCCGCTTGCGCGAGCGGCGCCCCGCCCCGCCGGAGCTGCGCGCGCACGTGGCCGGGTTCGACTGGGCGCAGATGGCCCCCCTCTACGATCAGGCGTTCGCGGCGCTGCTCAGCGGACGATGAGCCACACGCCGACGAACAGCACGGCGACGCCGATCAAACGTTGCAGGTCGAGGTGACGGACTTCCGCGCCGAGCAGCCCGAAATGGTCGAGCACCACGCCCAGCGTAAGCTGCCCGGCGACGATGAGCGTCACCGTCGGCGCAACGCCCACGCGCGGGATGGCGTAGCTGACCACGCCGAGGATGACCAGCCCCAACGCGCCTGCCC
>JAGPFT010000078.1 GCA_018056405.1 Anaerolineae bacterium | reverse complement strand
CCGAGCGCAACGAGGCTGGGGGTGAGGCTACTGCCAGCGTCACACGTATCACTGACAACCTTTGCATACACCCGCGCAGGAGGGTCACGAGCAAGTTGTTGAGCAATCGCCAGAACGCCCCTATCCCCCGGCCCCTTCCCCCAGCAAAGCCAGGGGAAGGGGAGCACCGCCTGCCCGATCGTCCCCCCTCTAGCTCGGCTGGAGAGGGGATGGAGGGGGGAGGCCTCTAGCGAGCATTCCTAAACTCCCCTCGCAGCAAGTCGTTCGTGAGACTTCCAAAGTTTTCGGAAACTTCGGAAGTCTACGGCAAGGCCGGGCACAGCAGAGGAACGCCCTCCTGGGCGCGATAGGGTTATAGGCACACGTGGAGGCACAGATGAGCACCATCTACGCAACACTCGACGGGGCGCGGCGCTACCTGGGGTTGGCCGCCGACCAGACCGGCGATGACGACTTGCTGCTGGTGCTGCTGGGCGCAGCATCGCGGCTGATCGAGGGCTACGCCGGGCGGCGCTTCTACCCGCAGCGGGCGACGCGCCGCTACACGGCGAGCGATCCGTTTCGCCTGCTGCTGGGGGCCGACCTGCTGGCGCTGCACAGCCTGACCAACGGCGACGGGAGCGCCATCCCGCTCGATGCCGTGCACCTGGAGCCGGCGAACGAGGCCGTGAGCGCCTGCCTGCTGCTCGACCGGACGCGCGCCGCCTTCGTGCACGGCGGCGATCCGCTGGGGGCCATCGCCGTCGAGGGGACGTGGGGCTATCACCCCGCCTGGGCAGACGCCTGGCAGGACTCCGGCGACGGCGTGCAGGACGATCCGCTGGCCGCCGATGCCGTGACGCTGACGGTGAGCGACGCAACCGGGGCGGGCTTCGCTGTCGGGCAGCTTTTGCGCATCGGTGAGGAGTATCTGCACCTGCTGGCCGTGGACGCGCTGACCGATACGCTGGCCGTCGCGCGCGGGGCCAATGGCACGGCGGCGGCCAGCCACGCCCAGGGCGCGGCCATCGCCATTTACACCCCGCCGGAGGACGTGCGCCAGGCGTGCCTGCGCGTGACGCACTGGCTGTACAAGCAGCCGGACGCGGGCTTCGTCCAGCGGACGGGCGGGCTGCGCGGTGAGGTGATCGTCCCGCCGGCGCTGCCCGACGACGTGCGCCAGATTCTGGAGCCGCTCGTCCGCGTGCGCGTGGCTTGAGGAAGGAGAGGGACTCATGGGCGCGTTGAGCACGGCGCTGGCCAAGCTGGCCGCGCTGACAGTGAGCGGGGCGACCTCCTTCGCCCTGGACGAGACGCCCGGCGCGCTGACGCGCGTTCAGCTTCCGGCGCTGATCGTCGTGCCGGAACTGGGCGGCGAGTCGGCGGGGCTGGAGCCGAGCGGGTTCAGTGCGGGGGACGGGCGACTGGTTGTGACGGTGGCCCACCTCCTGCTGCTGGCTCCCCTGACGGGCGGGGCGGGGCCGCGCGGCGCGCTGCCGGCGCTGGCGGCGGCGATGGATGCGTACTTCGAGGCGCTGGCTGCCGATCCTACGCTGGACGGGGCGCTGGCTGTCCCGCTGCGCTGCGCGCTGCGGGCGGGAGTCGTGTCCTTCGGCGGGGCGGACTATCACGGCGCGGTCTTCACCCACACCTGGACGCTGCATGTGGGTGAAGAGTGATCAGTTGTCGGTGATCAGTGTTCAGTTCTCACTGGTCGGTGGTCAAGGTGACACCTGGAGTCGCTGTCAACCGAAAACTGAAAACTGAGAACCGATCACTTCAGCAAAAGGAGAGCGCATGGCTATCACCTTCACCGTCGAAGTGGACTGGTCGGCGGACGGCACCTGGAGCGACGAGACGGCGCGCGTCCGGCGAGTGCGCGCGCGGGCCGGATTCGCGGGGGCGCGGTCGCCGGTCGCCGCGCCGGGGGCCTGTGCGCTGACGCTCGACAACCGCGACCGCCGCTTCTCGCCGGGCAACGCCGCGTCGCCGCTGTCCGGGAAGCTGTTGCCAGGGCGGACCGTGCGCGTCCGCGCGAGCGAAGATGGCGACACCTGGACGCTCTTTCGCGGGACAATCGCGCGCATCGCGCCGGAGGCGGGCGCGTGGCCCGGCGCGGTGACGATCCTCTGCGCTGATGGCATCGCTCGCCTGGCGCGCGCTCGCGTCGGCGTGGCGCACGCCGACACGATGCCCGTTGACGAGGCGGTGAGCGCCCTGGTGAGCGCCGTCTACACGCCGCCCGCGCTAAGCGCCGCCGACAACGGCGACTGCCTGGCCCACTACGGGCGGTCGTGGGAGCCGGAGCAGACTACCGCCCTCGACGCGCTGCGCGACATCTGCCGGGCCGTGTACGGGCGCTTCTGGGTGGCGCGCGACGGGACGGCTACCTTCTGGTCGCGCCGCCAGCAACAGGACCCATCGGTGAGCGCGGCGCTGACCCTCGGGGCGGGGGCGAGCGCAGCTCCCCTTGACGCACTGGACGTGGCTCTGGACGCCGAGGCCGTGATCAACCATGCCCAGGTGACTGTCTACCCGGTGGAGACGGTGGGCAGCCTGCAAGTGCTGTGGACGGCGCGGACGGTGCTGCGCGTCGCGCCAGGGCAGACGCGCACCCTCTACGCGCCGTTCCACGACGAGAACGGGGTGCGCGTCGGCGCGCTGGACGTGCTTGTGCCGGTCGCAACGACCGATTACGCGGTCAACGACCGGGCCGACGGCTCCGGCTTCAATTACACCAACAGCCCGCACTTCGCCCTCAGCGCCGCGATCGAGGCGACGCGCGCGGCGATCACGCTGACCAACACGGCCATCGGCCCGCTCTACGTCACGCGCCTGCAGGTGCGCGGCAAGCCGATCCGCGTCTACGACCCGATCACCCTGGACGTGGGCGATCCGACCAGCCAAGCCGACTTCGAGGAGCGCGCGCTGGCGCTCGACCTGCCCATGCAGCCCGATCCGGTTTTCGGGCAGGCGTATGCCGAGTACCTGGTCGGGCGCTTCAAGACGCCCGCCCTGGCGGCGACGCGGCTGCGCGTCCGCGACCGGGCGCGCATTGGCGGGGCGAGCGTCTTCGGCGTGGGGCTGATGGACAAAGTGATCGTCTCCGACGCGGCGTCGGGGCTGAGCGCGGCGGCGCACTGGGTCTATGCCGTCGAGTACGACCTGGCGGCGGGCGGCTTCAGCGTGACGCTTTTCCTGGAGCGCGCCGACGAGCGCCGCTACGCCCTGCTGGATCGCGCCGGATACGCTGAACTGGGGAGCACAACGAGGTTGGGGCTATGAGCTGGACGACACCCAAAACCTGGCAAGTGGACGAGCTGCTGACGGCAGCGAATCTCAACACGCACCTGCGCGACAACCTGAACGCGCTCAAGGCTCCGCCGTCGCAGGCCATCACCCGCGACAACGGAGCCGCCTACAGCACGACCTCAACCGACTTCGTGGCCGTAGATAGCACGAATCTCAAGGCGACGCTGACTACCAACGGCGGCGATGTGCTGGTCTGGTTCTGGGGCGTCTTTCATGCCGATCAGGTCGGGCGGCGTGTGGGGCTGGACATCCGCGTGGACGGGTCGGGACGTGTGGGGGCCGACTATGCCGGCGGGCTGCTGAACCACCGCCTGGGCACGACCATCGGCGAGGCCGTCAACCTGGGGCCGCTGCTCATCGCCGGGCTGAGCGCGGGCGAGCACACGTTCGAGCTGCTGTGGAAGGCCAGCGCGGGCACGGTCACGCTGCACGCCGATTCGAGCGATGTGGAGGATGTCAACGAGGTACCGGCGGTGTTGGTCGCGCGGGAGGTAAGCTGACCTGAATTGCGGATTGCGGATTTCGAATTGCGAATTGGCAAATCCGCAATCCGCAATTCGCAATCCGAAATACCAACGAGGGAGGTAAGCTGATGGCGGGCATGATCGATCTGGTGTTCGAGCGGGAGGCGGTGAACCTGGCCCTGCTGCACCAGCAATTGGCAGCGGCGCTCGGCGCGAAGCTGGTCGGGCTGAGCGGGGACGGGCGCGGCGTGCGCGTGCACCTGCTGGACTCGACGACGCCCGCTGAGCGCAAGCTGGCGGGGCAGATCGTCGCCGGGCACGACGCGGCGGAGCTGACCGCCGATCAGCAGGCCGAGCGCGAGCGGCGGGTGGCGCTTGAGGCGCTGCGCAAACCCTGGGCGCAGTGGTCGCCCGCCGACAAGGACGCGCTGCTGCGCCTGCTGGCGGGCGAACTGGGCCTGGCGGCTCTGTAATTGCGAATTTCGGATTGCGGATTGCGAATTCCCAAATCTGCAATTCGCAATTCGCAATTCGCAATCCGAAATCATCCAGGGCATACGGCACAGAAGGGAGAGAGGCATGGACACCTGGATCGTGGGCGAGATGCTCGACGTGTGGCGACTGCTGGGTGCACTGCTGGGCACGCTGCTGCTGGTAGCGGGGTCGCTGTGGGCAGGGGCGCGAGTCACCGAGCAGGCGCGGACGCTGTGGGGAGCGCTGCGCGGGCACCGCGCCGAGGTGATCGCCGCGCTGGACGAGCCGGCGGACCCGCTGATCGCTCAGCTTGCCCGGCTGACGACGGTGCCGGCGGGGGTGTGGGCGGCGTTCCTGCCGGCGTTTCTGACGGCGCTGGCGACGGGGCTGGATCGCGCGCTGGGGGAGAACGGCGAGGCGGCGCGGCAGGGATAGATCGCGGTGCGGGGGAATCGTAGGGGCGTATCGCATACGCCCCTGCGCACCAAGTTAAGGCTTCGGCGTGCGTGGTGTGAGCGGAACACCCCTCTCTGGCCCCTCCGGCAGAGCCAGGGAGGGGGAAATGCCCCAACCAACAGTCAAAGTTCCCCTCTCTAGCTCTGCTGGAGAGGGGAATTGAGGGGGAGAGGCCAAGCCCTGCCGCGCTCTGGTTGACCTCACCCCCGCCCGGCGCGGGCGCGCCTCACCGCAGGAGACTTCGGAAGTCTTCGAAGACTTCCGAAGTCTGGTTCTTGGCCGAGCATAGCGAGGCCAGCGGGTGAGGTTGATCGGTCGCCCTCTCAATGCTTCACACACTGCTGTCCGCCCCTGAACCGTTGTAGGGGCGGGTCTGCAAACCCGCCCCTACACGTGCAGGCGCTCGAACGCCAGACTTCCGAAGTTTTCAAAACTTCGGAAGTCTTGCTTTCGCTCGGCTATTCTGCCAGGCCGCTCATGGCCCGGCCAGCGGCCAGCAGCGCCTTGACCATCTCTGCGTCGCGCGCCTCGGCGTAGACGCGCAGCACCGGCTCGGTGCCACTGGGCCGGATCAGCAGCCAGCTATCGTCGGCCAGCACGAACTTGATCCCGTCGAAGGTCAGCACCTCGCGCACGGTCTCCCCGGCCATGCTGCTGGGGGCGGCAGCCTGCAACCGCGCGACCATCTCGCGCTTGGGCACAGGCTTCTTCAGGGCGAAGTCGGTGCGCTCGTAGCAGGTCGGGCCGAACTCGCGCTGCAAGTCGGCCACGACTTCCTTGAGCGGCGCTTTGGCGTCGGCCATGATCTCCAACAGCAACAGCCCCATCAGAATCCCGTCGCCTTCGGGAATGTGCCCCTTGATGCTGATCCCGCCGGACTCCTCGCCGCCGATCAGCACGTCGCCGTTGAGCATGTAGTCGGCGATGTGGTTGAAGCCGACCGGCGTCTCGTGCACGGTCAGGCCGTGATGGGCGGCGATGCGGTTGATCATCATCGTGGTGCTCACCGTCTTGACCACGTCGCCCGTCCAGCCGCGCTTGCCGGCCAGGTAGTGCAGGGCCAGTGACATGATCGTGTGCGGGTCAATGAAGGTGCCGTCGCCGTCCATCGCCCCTACGCGGTCGGCGTCGCCGTCGGTGGCGATGCCCACGTCGGCGTGCAGGTTGTTGATCGTCGCGGCCATCATGTCCAGGTACTTGCGGATCGGCTCCGGGTGGATGCCGCCGAAGCCGGGGTTCATCTCGCCGCGAATCTCGTGCACCTTGCAGCGCGTGCGCGACAGAATCGAGCGAATCGCCGTGCGCCCAGAGCCGTACATCGGGTCGGCGACGATGGATAGCTCGCCCTGCGAGATTTTGTCAATGTCTACCAACGTCTCCAGGTGCTCGTAGTAGGTGTTGGTCGGGTTGAAGCGGCGGATCAGCCCTTCGTCAATGGCCCGCTCGTAGTCCATCAGGTTGGGGCCGCGCCCTTCGCGCTCGGCCAGCACCAGGAAGCGCTCGACCTCGGCGCACTGTTCCGGCAAGGCCGAGCCGCCGTAAGCCGCCTTCAGCTTGAAGCCGCTGTAGCGCGGTGGGTTGTGCGAGGCGGTGATCACCACGCCGGCAGTGGCCTTCTTATACAGGATGTTGTAGCTGATAGCCGGCGTGGGGGCGTCGGTGCGCGCCAGCCAGGTGATGATGCCGTTGGCGGCCAGCACGCGCGCCGTCTCGATGGCGAAGCGGTCGGAGAGGAAGCGCGTGTCGAAGCCGACGACGACTTCTGGCGGCGTCTGGTCGCCGTTGGCGGCCATCTCCTGGCTCACGTAGTCAGCGACAGCCTGGGCCACGCGGCGTAAATTGCCGAAGGTGAAGGTGTCGGCGATGACGGCGCGCCAGCCGTCAGTGCCAAAAGCGATGCTCATGGGTGAGTTCCTCGTGTCCTGGCTGGGTGATGGTGCGCGCGTGCATGAGGATGGTATCCGCAGCGGACTGTAGCGCAGGGTGGCCGATGGTGCAACTTCTGCGGGCGTATGCGAGCTTTGTCAGGCAGTATGCCGCGCCCTGGTTGACCTCACCCCTGCTCGGCGCTGGCGCGCCTCGCCGCCCCCTCTTCGCCGGCGGAGCCAGGGGGAAAACGTCCCCTCTGGCGATCCAAGTCCCTCTCTCTAGCTCGGCTGGAGAGGGGGATTGAGAGGGAGAGGTCGTAGGCGCTCGGCGATCAGACTTCCGAAGTTTCCGAAAACTTCGGAAGTCTGATGCCGGGCCAGGCGCAGCAGAGCAGTGCCCCTACCAGCTACCAGCTACCAGCCTACCAGCCAACCACGTGCGCGGCGGCCCAACATAGGCTAAGATTCGGCCATCGCGCGCTGGGGGCGCGCTACACCGCTGCGCGGCTCACCACGCGCCGGGGGAGAGAAGGGAGCAGAGGGGGCCTCGCGGCCAGACCAGCATGGCCAGACGTATTCTCATTATCGAAGATAACCAGGACAGCCGCATCCTGCTCACCGATCTGTTGCAGTCGCTGGCCTATAGCGTGCTCGTCGCCGAGGACGGCGTTCAGGGGTTGGCGCTGGCCCAGGCCGAAAAGCCCGACCTGATCCTGATGGACCTCTCGCTGCCGAGGATTGACGGCTGGACGTTGGCGCGCCAGCTTAAGCAGGACGCAACCCTGACGCACATTCCTATCATCGCCCTGACCGCCCACGCGATGGTCGGCGACCGCGAAGAGGCGCTGCGGGCCGGCTGCGATGATTACGTGTCCAAGCCGGTTGACATGCGCGAGCTGACCAGCAAGCTCAAGCACTATCTGCGCTGACGCCCTCAGTTCGGCAGGGGCGTCTGGTAGGCGAAGGTGGCGCCAGCCATGAAAATCCTGGTGGCCGAAGACGACCGCGACAGCCGCGATCTGGTTCACGATATTGTGCGCAACCTGGGTCACCAGGCCATCGCTGTGGCCGATGGCCGCGCTGCCCTGGAACGCGCCCGGCAAGACCTGCCCGACCTGGTGATCCTCGACATCAACATGCCGCTGCTGGATGGCTTTGAGGTCTGCGCGGCGCTGCGCAGCGACCCGCGCACGGCTTCTATTCCGGTGATCATGCTCACGGCGCAGGTGGACATTGACTCGCGGGTGCGCGGGCTGGGGGTGGGGGCCGACGATTACCTGGTCAAGCCGTTCTACCCGCGCGAGCTGATCGCGCGCATCGCCGCCCGGCTGCGCGCTAAAGAGGAGGCCGACGCCCTGCGCGCCCAGCGCGAGCAGATTCGCCAGACGTTTGAGCGTTTCGTCGCCCACGAGATTGTCGAGCAGCTTCTCGAAGACCCGTCGCGCGTGCAGCTTGGCGGGGCCGAGGCCGTCGTCACCGTTCTCTTCGCCGATCTCGAAGGCTTCACCCGTCTGGCCGAACTCGCCGCGCCGCCGCGCCTGATCGAAGTGCTCAACGCCTACCACGCGCTCATGGTGCGCCAGATCAAGGCGCACGGCGGCACGCTCAATAAGTTCCTCGGCGACGGGGTGATGGCCCTCTACAACACGCCGCTGCCCCAGCCCGACCACGCCCTGCGCGCCGTGCGCACCGCCCTGGCCATCCGCGACGCGCTGCCCCACTTCTACGACACGCTGGAGCCGGGCTTCCGCCTGGCGGTGAATGTGGGCATCAACACCGGCCCGGCCATTGTGGGCCTCATCGGCACGCCAGAACTGATGGACTTCACGGCTATCGGCGACACGGTGAACCTGGCCAGCCGCCTGCAACGCCTGAGCGACCACAGCGAGATCACGGTCAGCGCGGTAACGTACAACCTGGTCGCGGATCAGGTCATCGCCACGCGCACCGGCCCGCATGTGGTGCGCGGGCGCGAGGAAGCGGTGCTCACCTACCTGATCGAGAGGTTGCGCTGAGGGGTTGGCCTCTCCCCCGCATGGCGCGGGCGCGGGCCGCGCCACAGGAGACTTCCGAAGTCTGGTTCTTGACCGAGCGCAGCGAGGCTGGGGGTGAGGTAAGAATCACGAAGGTAAGATGCCCGACCAAAGCAAACCACCATTTCACACGTCACCGCAGTTGTGGGAAAAACTGAAGCCGCTGGCGCAACAAATGCGCCATACTCCCACCCTTGCCGAAGAAGTGCTCTGGCAGCAGTTGCGCAATCGCCGCGTGCAGGGAGCAAAGTTCCGCCGCCAATATGCGATTGAGCGCTTCATCGTGGATTTCGTCTGCCTGGAACGCCAACTGGTGATCGAGGTAGATGGCAATATCCATAAGCGGCAACAGGAAGTAGACGCCATCCGGCAGGAGTTCCTAGAGGCGCAGGGTTTCCAAGTGTTGCGTTTTGCTAATGACGAAGTGTTGCAGTCGCTCGACAGCGTGCTCAACGTTATTCATGAGACGTTGAGTCAGCTTCAGCGTTGACCTCACCCCTGCTCGACGCTAACGCGCCTCGCTGCCCCCTCTCCAACATGGAGAGGGGGCAAAGCCGAGCGCAGCGAGGCTGGGGGTGAGGTTGTAGGAGCCGGTTTAACCTCACCCCTGCTCGGCGCTAACGTGCCTCGCTGCCCCCTCTC
>JAGPFT010000077.1 GCA_018056405.1 Anaerolineae bacterium | reverse complement strand
GATCCCCCTGGCCGCGCACCCTGTGCTGCGCCTGGCCGCCGAAGCCGTGCAGGACTTCGACGCCGCCGTGACCGTCGGCTCGTTCCTCGGCGTGCTGGTGCTCTTCGCCGTGCCGGTGACGCTGCTTGGCTTCATCTCCCCCTTCGCCCTGCGCCTGGCCCTCTCGACGGTGAGCGACGCGGGGCGCACTGCCGGGCAGATGTACGCCATCTCCACGCTGGGCAGCATCATCGGCAACTTCACGCCTGTGCTGCTGCTCATCCCGCAGATCGGCACGGCGCGCACATTCCTGGTCTTCGCCGGGCTGCTGATGGCCATTGGGCTGATCGGGCTGGCCATGCAGGATCGCCGCGCCGCCCTCAAGCTGCTGTGGATGCCCGCCCTGCTGCTCGTCCTGGCCGTGATCGCTCTGCGCGGGCCGCTGCGCCCACCGCCCTCCGGCATGACCCTGCTCTACGAAGACGAGTCCGCCTACAACCTGATCCAAGTTGTGGAGGACGAGGACGGCTACCGCTACCTGCTGCTCAACGAGGGCCAGGGCATCCACTCGCAGTGGCACCCCACTGAGGTCTACTTCCGCCGCACGTGGGGCTTCTTTCTGGCCGGCCCCTACTTCAACGCCCCGCCCTTCACGCCGGAGCGCGTCAAGCGCGTGGCGATCATTGGGCTGGCCGCCGGAACCATCGCCCGCCAGCACGAAACCGTCTATCCCGGCCTGCCTATGGACGGCATTGAGATCGATCCGGGCATTGTCGAGGCGGGACGGCGCACGATGGGTATGACCATGCCCAACCTCAACGTCATCATCGAGGATGGGCGCTTCGGCCTCACTCGCCTCGGTGACGGCTACACCATGATCGGCGTGGACGCCTACCGCGTCCCCTACGTACCCTGGCACCTGACCACCGTCGAGTTCTTCCAGGAAGTGCGCGATCACCTGGCGGCGAACGGCGTGTTGATCATCAACGTCGGGCGCACGCAGTCCGACCGCCGCCTGGTCGAGGCGATGACGCGCACGTTGCTGGACGTGTTCCCCACCGTGCACGCGCTGGACGTGCCCGATGCCTACAACACGATTCTCGTCGCCACCCGGCAGCCTACGCGCGCCGAAAACCTGATCGCCAACATCGCCGCCCTGCCACCGGACGCGCACCCCATCCTGCGCGAGGTGCTCGCCGACGCCTGGAATGCGCTGGTGCCCACCGTCGCCTCGGACGTGCGTTTCACCGACGACCGCGCGCCGGTCGAGATGCTGGTGGACTCGATGGTCGTCGAGTTCCTGCTCGGCGGCGGCATTGACGAGCTGGCGCATTGAGCGGGATTCGACATGGGGAGTTTGAGAAACTTCCGATGTCTGATTGGGGCTGGCCGGCCCCTTGAGCGGACTTTTCACCCCTAGAGCGTGTCATGCACTTTTCAACCCCTATCCCCCGGCCCCTTTCCCCGCAAGCAGGGAAAGGGGAGAAAGTCCCCCCCCCCCCGCTGGTGGGGAGAGACTACAGGGTGGGGTTAGGGCGCTACACATGCGCCGTGCCCTGCACGCTATGCCTGGCGTGCGGAGTTCATAACAGGCTCTAGCCGGAGGGTACTGTGCCCACAGACACCGCGCCACAAACAGCCGAAAGTCCCCTGCCCTGGAACGCACAGGCCCTGCGCCTGCTGCTGACGCTGGCCCTGCCGCCCCTGCTCGTTCTGACCAGCGTCCGCCTGGTCATGGCCGAGTGGTTCGTGCAGGCCGAGTATCACCGCCCCGGCTTTCCCGCCGACCGCTACGGTTTCAGCCGCGATGAGCGCCTGCATTACGCCCCTTTCGCCGTGCGCTACCTGCGCAACGACGCCGGAATCAGTTACCTGGGCGATCTCACCTTCCCCGACGGCAGCCCCCTGTTCAACGAGCGGGAGCTACAGCACATGGCCGATGTCAAGACCGTGACGCGCGCCGCCTTCCAGGTGCACCGGGCGCTGCTCGTCGCGGCAGGGGTGAGCGCCCTGCTGCTGGCGCGGCGCAGGGTCACGCGGCGGGCGCTGTGGCGCGCCCTGGGCGATGGCAGCCTGCTTACTATCGCCTCGATCCTCGTGCTGGCGGTGCTGGTCCTCGCCAGTTGGGACCTGTTCTTCGATAGTTTCCACGCGCTGTTCTTCGAGGGCGATACCTGGGTCTTCCGCACCAGCGACACGCTGATCCGGCTCTTCCCGGAGCAGTTCTGGTTCGACGCGGCGCTGACCGTCGCCGTCCTCACCGTCAGCGGTAGTCTGCTGGCCATGCTCGTCGCCTGGCGCATGGAGCGTCGGATGAGCAAGGCCCAGAGCACAACGGGACGAGACCTGGCGATCCCGTCCCGCTGACATCCAAACTTGCGATCAGGGGATTACGCCCCGTACTTCTGCAACCGTTTGGCGTGTGCCAGGGCCAGGGGCATCAGGTCTGCCGCCGGGAACTGGCCTAGCGCGCCGGTCATGCACTCGCGCTCGCCGAACGCCTGCGCCCGGTCGGGCATATGCGTGGCCGGTGCCCACAGCAGCGTCGGCACCGGGTGCCACGTGTGCGCGCAGTACGTCGCCGGCGTAGAGTGGTCGCCGGTGATGACCAACACGTCAGGAGCCAGGTCGAGCAGAGTCGGCAAGGCCGCGTCCACGCCCTCGATGACCTTCACTTTGGCGTCGAAATCGCCGTCTTCGCCCCGGCTGTCCGTGTACTTGACGTGGCAGAAGATGAAATCGTATTCGTCCCAGACACGGGCCACGTGATCGAACTCATCCTGGGTCGAGTCGTGCGACGAGGTCTGGATCACCTGCATGCCCACCAGGCTGGCCACGCCTTTGTACATCGGGTAGACGGCCACACACGCCGCCTTCAGCTTGTACACGTCGCGGAACTTGGGCAGCCCCGGCTCGCTGGCGAAGCCGCGCAGCGTGCACATATTGGCCGGCTCGTGCCCCTTCAGCCGTTTGGCTGCCTCGGCCAGCCATTGATTGACCAGCGCGGCGGTCTTCTCCGCCTCTGGAGCCAGCGCCCGCGCCGGCAGCGGCGCGACGCCGGTCTGCTGCGGGTCAGTGTCGGCGATGGCCCCATTCAACCCCTCACCGCGCAGCAGCAACGCAAAGCGATAATCCTGGACAACCTCCACGATGGTTTCGACGCCGGGCAGCGTGATCTCGCGCAGGATTTCCACGCGCCTGGCCCCTTCCTCGGTGGGGATGCGCCCGGCACGACGGTCGGTGATCAGGCCCTTCTCGTCCACCGTGCAGAAGTTGCCGCGAATGGCCACGTCGCCCGGCTTGACCTCCAGGCCGATCCCCGTCGCTTCCAACACGCCGCGCCCGATCTCGTAGACCAGCGGATCGTAGCCGAAGAGCGCCAGATGCGCCGGGCCGCTGCCCGGTGCGATCCCTCGCGCCACCGGAATGCTCAGGCCCAGGCTGCCCTCGCGGGCCAGCCGGTCCATGTTCGGCGTATGCGCAGCCTCCAACTCAGTCGGGCCACCCTGCTCGCGCGGCAGCCCGCCCAGCCCGTCCATGACCAGCAGCAGTATCTTGCCACCTTTGTCCAAAGTCAGGCGGCGCATCAGATCGAAGTTCGCCATTCTCCACACTCCCTCTCGCAGAGGTTCAATACGACCATCAGGCGCTAGAGCGTGTTATGAACTTCACGCGCTCGGCGCAGCGGGAAGCGCGCAACGCCATGGGCGGCGCATTGACCCCACCTGTGGCCCCTCCCCGCCAGCGGGGAGGGGCAAATCGCTCCCCTTTCCCTGCTTGCGGGGAAAGGGGCTGGGGGATAGGGGTTGAAAGTGCATAACACGCGCTAGTTGTAACACGCCTGCGTCGCCTGGCAAAGTGATCGTTGACGGCAAAACCCGTGCGCAATGATATTGTAGAAAGGGGGCATTCGGGCTAAAATCCGTCCCCGGATCGTGAGGTCCGGCGCAGCTTCGGCTGCCGGGCGACGCCGGCTTGGGTGGGGTGAAGCACCGCCATGCGACGAACGCAGCAAGCCATCGTCAAATGGTTGACCCCGGGGTTGCGCGTAAAACGCTGGCTGGTGGTGCTGTTCGTGGGCATTACCGTGCTGGCGCTGGGGTTGGCGCAGGTGATCGTCGCCCTGTACCGCGCCGGTGATCTACCGGACCTGCTGGCCATTGCCACGCTGCGTTTTCTGCCCACCTGGGCGCGTGTGTTCGTGTCGGCAGTGGTGGGTCTGGGCGCAATAGGTATCGCCGTTTTCCAACTGAATCGCTCCATCCTCGCGCCGTTTACCTACCGCCGCCGCGAATCGCTCATTGATGTCATGGTGGCGCACCAGCGGCGCGGGCGCGGGCTGAAGGTGGTCGCCATCGGTGGAGGAACCGGCCTGCCGAGCGTGCTGCGCGGCATGAAAGCCTACACCGGCAACCTCACCGCCATCGTGACGGTGGCCGATGACGGCGGCAGCTCTGGCCGCTTGCGGCGCGAGCTGGGGGTGTTGCCCCCCGGCGACCTGCGCAGCAATATCGCTGCCCTGGCCGACGACGAAGACCTGATGACCCACCTGTTCCAGTATCGCTTTGCCAACGGTGGGCTGGAGGGGCATAGCCTGGGCAACCTGTTCCTGACCGCCCTGGCAGACATCGCCGGAGGCATGGACAGGGCGGTAGCCCTGACCGAGCGCGTGCTGGCCGTCGAGGGGCGCGTGTTGCCCGCGACGCTCCAGAATAACGTGACCCTGTGGGCAGAGGTGCGCGTCCCTGGCGAGGACATACCCCGGCGCGTGGCAGGCGAATCGCAGATCGTGCAAACAGGCGGGCGCATTGAGCACGTCTTCCTGGCACCGGATCAGGTGCGCGCCTTTCCCGAAGCCGTGCGAGCCATCCTGGCTGCTGACCTGATCGTGATCGGCCCTGGCAGTCTGTACACCAGCATCCTGCCCACGCTGTTGGTCGGCGGCATCACCGAAGCGGTGCGGGCCAGCAGCGCGTTGCGTGTCTACCTGTGCAACGTCGCCACGCAGCTCGGCGAGACAGATGGGTACACGGCCACCAACCATGTCGAGGCGCTGGAGAAACACATCGGGCGCGGGGTATTCGACGTAGTGCTCAGCAATAACTCCTATCCCAGCAAGAACGCGGGCGAGAATACGCACTACGTGCTTCCCCCACTCACCACAGAGGCGGTGTACGCGCGCTACCAGTGGCGCGCCGCCGACCTGACCGATAGCGACCGCCCCTGGCGGCACGATCCAACCAAGCTGGCTAAGGCGCTGCTGGCTGTCTATGACAGTACAACTCAGATAGCGCCTTCCAAGAATGGCCCCGGCGCACGGGGCCGCACACCAGAACCACCAATCCGATAGCCCGTGAGAACGGGCAAACAAGGCTCGTATCAGTTCGTGCCATGTCATCACTATAAGGAGACACCCATGACTGTTCGCGTAGGTATCAATGGCTTTGGTCGCATTGGCCGCCAAGTGCTCAAGGCTATCAACGAGCGTTACCCGAACGACCTGGAGGTTGTGGCATTCAACGACCTGGGCGACCTGCCCACTATGGCCCACCTGCTCAAGTACGACTCTAACTATGGCCGCTTCCCCGGTACAGTGGAAGTGACCGACGGCGGCCTGTTGGTCAATGGCAAGCTCATCAAGGCCCTCAATGAGAAAGACCCTGGCAAGCTGCCCTGGGGCGATCTCGGCGTGGACATCGTGATCGAGGGCACGGGCGTCTTCCGCAGCCTGGAGAAGTGCCAGCCGCACCTTGACGCAGGCGCGAAGAAGGTGATCATCACCGCCCCGTCCAAAGGTGCTGTCCACCTGACCATGGTCGTCGGCGTCAACGACCACATGTACGACCCGGCCAACCACCACATCGTCTCCAACGCCTCGTGCACCACCAACTGCCTGGCGCCGGCGGCGAAAGTCGTCCACGACAAGTTCGTGATCAAGCGCGGCCTGATGACCACCATCCACGCCTACACCAACGACCAGCGGATTCTCGACCTGCCCCATTCGGACCTGCGCCGCGCCCGCGCCGCAGCCCTGAGCATAATCCCGACCACCACCGGCGCTGCCAAAGCCGTCGCCCTGGTGATCCCCGACCTCAAGGGCAAGTTCGACGGTCTGGCCGTGCGCGTCCCCACGTCCACGGTGTCGCTGGTGGACTTCGTGGCCGATGTCGAGAAAGAGGCCAGCACCGAAGAACTGCACGCTGCCTTCAAGGAAGCGGCGGCAGGCTCGCTGAAGGGCATCCTCGGCTTTGAGGAAGAGCCGCTTGTCTCGATTGACTTCAAGGGCGACGACCGCTCCAGCATTGTGGACGCCGGCGCGACCAGCGTCTTCCAGGGCACGATGGTCAAGGTCATGGCCTGGTACGACAACGAATGGGGCTACTCGCTGCGCACCGCCGACCTGGCCAGGCTCATGGCGGCCAAGCTGTAAGTCGGGCGCACATCGTCCCTGCATCATGACCAGTCAGGGGGCACGGGCCACAGCGCCCTGCCCCCACACTTTTGTCTGGAGGACTGCACACCCATGAACAAGAAAACCATCCGCGATATTGATCTCACCGGCAAGCGCGTGCTCGTCCGTGTGGATTTCAACGTGCCGATCAAGGATGGCGTCGTGACGGACGATACCCGCATCCGCGCGGCCATCCCCACCCTCAAGTACATCCTGGAACAGAAGCCGCGTTACATCGCGCTCATGTCGCACCTGGGCCGCCCCAAAGACGCCCCAGACCCCGCCTACTCGCTCAAGCCAGTCGCGCCCGTGCTGGCCAGGCTGCTGGGCGTTGAGGTGGCTTTCGCCGAGGATTGCGTCGGAGAGCCGGCCAGGAAGGCCGCTGCCGCCCTGCCCGCAGGTGGCGTGCTGCTGCTGGAAAACACGCGCTTCTATAAGGAAGAGAAGAAGAATGACCCGACATTCGCCCAGCAGCTTGCTGAGCTAGGTGATGTCTACGTCAACGATGCCTTCGGCTCGGCTCACCGCGCCCACGCCTCCACCGAGGGCGTCGCGCGCTATCTGCCCGCCGTCAGCGGCTTTCTGATGGAGAAGGAACTGGAATACCTGGTCAACGCCATCGAGCAGGCCAAGCGGCCCTTCGTCGCCATTCTGGGCGGGGCCAAAGTGTCGGACAAGATCGGCGTGATCGAGTCGCTGCTGACCAAGTGCGACACGCTGCTCATCGGCGGCGGCATGGCCAACACATTCTTCAAGGCGCAAGGCTGGGCCGTCGGCGACTCGCTCGTGGAGAATGAGGCGCTCGACACAGCGAAGGCGTTGCTGGCGAAAGGCGGCTCCAAGCTGGTGCTCCCCGAAGAAGTTGTGATTGCCGACTCCTTCGATAACGACGCGGCCACAAAGGTGATCAAGCCGTCCGCTGGCGTGCCCGAAGGCTGGCGCATCCTGGACATCGGCCCCAACGCTGTCGAACAGTTCCGCGCGGTGCTCAAGGACGCCAAGACGGTCGTCTGGAACGGGCCGATGGGTGTCTTCGAGATGAGCAATTTCGCCAAAGGCACCTATGCCATCGCCGAAGTGCTGGCCGAATCCAGCGCCACGACGATCATCGGCGGCGGCGATTCGGCGGCGGCGGTGGCCAAGGCGGGCCTGGCCGAGCGCATGTCGCACATCTCGACCGGCGGCGGGGCCAGCCTGGAATTGCTCGAAGGCAAGGTGCTGCCGGGCGTCGTCGCCCTCAACGACCGCTAAGCCGTCCACGCTGTCGGGCCATCCGGCGGAGACACCATCCGCCGGATTTTGTTCGCCCCTATCCCCCTGGGGCGCTGTGTGCTGAAAAAGAGCGCAGACCTCGCAGGAGCACTATAATGGAAGAGGCGCGGACTGCGCCACCGCCGGCGCGCGAGTCCGCAGCCTGCTCACACAGCCATCTCTGTGTTTTTGGTCGCTGTACTTCAGGAGAGTTCCCTCATGCGCAAGCCCATCATCGCCGGCAACTGGAAGATGTACAAGACCCCCCAGGAAGCCGTAGCCTTTGTCAACGCCATCAAAGATCGTCTGGTCGCGCTCCCCGCCGCCGAGCGCGTGGTCTGCCCGCCCTACGTGGCGCTGCCCGGCGTGCAGGCGGCGCTCGCCGGCACTGACATCGCCGTGGGCGCACAGGACGTGCATTGGCAGGAAGAGGGTGCCTACACCAGCCAGATCGCGCCCAGAATGCTCAAAGGGTTGGTCAAGTACGTGATCATCGGCCACTCCGAAACGCGCGAGTACCTGGGCGTTACCGATGAGATGGTCAACAAGAAAGCCAAAGCTGCCCTGGCACACGGCCTGCACCCCATCATCGCTGTCGGCGAGAGCCTGGCCATCAACGAGGCGGGCCAGACCCAGCAGTTCGTCGGACGCCAGATACGCGCCGCCTTCGAGGGTATTCCCGCCGAGGCCCTGGCCAATGTCGTCGTCGCCTACGAGCCAATCTGGGCCATCGGCACCGGCAAGAGCGCAACCGGCGAGCAGGCCAACGCCATCATCGGCTCGATCCGCGCCATCCTGGCCGAACTCTACGGCCACGAGCACGCCGAAGCCATGCGCATCCAGTACGGCGGCAGCGTCAAGCCGGGCAACATGGCCGAGTTCATGAGCCAGCCGCACATTGATGGCGCGCTGGTCGGCGGCGCGTCCCTCCAGGAAGACTCATTCGTTGACCTGGTCCGCATCGCCATCGAAGCGAAGGGGCTGGCTTAGCAGCTCCCCGTGAACTCGCCGGCGTAGGGGTGCTGCTCCGTGCGCCTGGCAGTTCACGGGGAGGTTGGCGGGCATCCAGCATGACTCTGGGCAACCTGCTTGCGCCCTGGCTGCTGCTGGCCGGGGTGCTCATCGCGCTGATCTACGTGGAGAAGTGGATTCACAGCCACCTCTACGGCGTGGGCTGGGTGCTGACCAACAACAAGAAGAGCGCCACCGCTCTGTATTACGTGCTGCTCTCGCCGGGCGTTTTCGTCCATGAGTTCACGCAGTACCTGGTGGCCGGGGCGCTCAACGTGCGCATCAAGCGCGTGATTGCCTGGCCGGAGGCGCAGGATGATGGCACTCTGCGCCTCAATTTCGTCACCGTGCAGAAGGCCCTCGCGTTCCAGAAAGCGATCATTGGCGCTGCCCCGCTGGTCACCGGGCTGGCCCTCGTCTGGGTGATCAGCAATTACATCCTGAACCTGGAGGAAGTGCTCGACGCCCTGGGCCAGGCCGATCTCGCCCTCCTCGGCGCGGCGCTGCGCGAACTGGGCAGCACGCCGGACTTCTATCTGTGGCTGTACCTGATGTTCGCCATCAGCAAC
>JAGPFT010000076.1 GCA_018056405.1 Anaerolineae bacterium | reverse complement strand
CCCTCTCCACACGCGGAGAGGGGACTGAGCCAGATACTTACTCCCCCTCTCCGTATATGGAGAGGGGGCCGGGGGGTGAGGTCTGCAACCGATCTCTGCACCTGCCCCCAAATCCGAATGCACCCGCTTCGCCAGACACCAGCCCCGCTACGCTGGGCTTGTCCCCTCTCCACGACGTGGCTATACATGACCCACATCTTTGGCCGTGCCTGTTTTTTCCCCCCATCCCCGACCCTTCCTCCACAAAGGGGGAAGGGAGAAAAGCTGCGGACCTGCCCCCCTTCCCTGCTGCGGGCCTGCTCCCCTTCCCTCTGCGCAGCACGGGGGAAGGGGCTGGAGGATGGGGGCGTTTGTGGGTAACGCATAGCTGTTGACGGAGAGGGGGAAGAGCCGAGCGTAGCGAGGCCAGGGGGTGAGGGTGATCGGTCGTCATCTCAATGCTTCACACGCTGCTGTCCGCCCCCTCTCCACGACGTGGAGCGGGGGCGGCGAGGCGCGCCAGCGCCAAGCAGGGGTGAGGCTAAGGAGCGCGACCCTGTTGCCTGACAGGCTCTGCACGCACCCATCGTTTATCTACCCTCGACGCCCGCACCCGGCTGCGCTATGATTCACGCAGCATTTTGCTAACCGCCGTCGTCAAAATCAACCGCATCAATGGAAAGCCACGATCCCGCATGTCCAGACGCCGCGATACTTACTACCTGCTCAGCCTCGGTTGCGCCAAGAATACCGTTGATTCCGAGTCGATGGCGGTGTTACTCGACGAAGCCGGGCTGCGCAGCACCCCTGCGCCCGACCGCGCCGAAGTGTTGATCGTCAATACGTGCGGGTTCATCGCCCCCGCCCGCGAGGAATCGATTGCGGCGCTGCGCGATCTGGCCGCCCACAAGCGCCCCGGCCAATTGCTCATCGCTGCCGGCTGCCTCTCCCAGCGGAGCGGGCACGACCTGGCCCGCCAGGTGCCGGGGCTGGATGGGGTGATCGGCACGCGGCGCTGGATGGACATCGTAGACCTGGTGCGCCGGCTGCGCGCGCGCAGCCACCCGCAACCGCTCTACCACCTGCCCGACGAAGCGCGCACCGTCGGCGCGGACGAGCGCGGAGTCAGCCGCGTTGCCGTGCAAGGAGCCAGCGCCTACCTCAAGATCGCCGACGGCTGCCGCCGTCCGTGCGCTTTCTGCGCCATCCCTGCCATCAAAGGAACTGCTGTCAGCCGGCCCGCCGAGCGCATCGTCGCTGAGGCGCGCGCCCTGCGCGACCGCGGCGTGCAAGAGCTGATCCTGATCGCCCAGGACACAACCGACTACGGCCACGACCTGGGCTTGCGCGACGGGCTGGCCCACTTGCTGGAGCAGCTTGTCGCCGCCGTGCCAGACTTACCCTGGCTGCGCCTTATGTACGCTTACCCCGGCTGCGTCACCGACCGGCTGATTGATACGATGGCCGCCCACCCGCAGATCGTGCCCTATCTGGACATCCCCCTGCAGCACGCCGACCGCCGCACCCTGCGCCGGATGCGCCGCCCGGCGGATGTGGACTGGGTGCGCGCCACCGTCGCCAGGATGCGCGCGGCCCTGCCCGACCTGGCCATTCGCACCACGTTCATCGTCGGCTATCCCGGCGAAACAGAGCGGGAATTCGAGACGCTGCTGCGCTTCGTCGAGGAGATGCGTTTCGACCGCGTGGGCTGCTTCATCTACAGCTATGAGCCAGGCACCCCGTCCGCCGACCTGCCCGACCCGGTGGACGAAGATGTGAAAAACGCCCGCCGCGACCTGCTGATGAGCGTGCAGCAGCCGATCAGCCTGGCCCACAACCAGGCGTTCGTCGGGCGGACGCTCGACGTGTTGGTGGAAGGTCACGCCGAGGCGACCGCCGAGGACGGATCGCCCACCGGCCAGACGATCACCCTGGCCCGCTCGTACCGCGACGCACCGGAGATTGACGGCTACGTGCTGGTGGAAGGCGAACTTCCGGCAGGGGAAATCGTGCCCGTGCGCGTGACGGGGGCGCTGGTCTACGACCTGCTTGCCACGCCGAACCCGGTGCCGCAGCAAGTCATCGCGCCGGGAACGGTCCTGGGGCGGCACGCCTGAGCTAACCCGCTCCCCCAGCGAGAGACCACAGGGTGGGGGCGGTGTGTGTGCAGTTATGGCAGAACCCCAGAATATAGCCCAGGCCGAGACTATCCGTTCAAGAGGGGCGTCACGTCGCCGTCGAGCACCTCGCGGCTGATCGCGCCGGGCTGCCGCGCGCATGTCCATTGTCATTCGGACGAGGCATGTGCACACATCTACTAGCGGCGTACTTAAACAATTGACAGGTCATGCGGGGTGTGGTAAAGTAAACAGGCCAGCAGGAGTTTGAGAGAAGCGCGCACCCTGGTGGGCGTGGCGCGAACCTCTACGCCGCAGGCGCGCCGTGTGTGCCCGGCGAGGTAAGAGTATCGGGCCGATGCTCAACGGAACAACAGCGGAAAGGCAAGCGTAATGTTACCCGGTTCGTCTATGACGACCAGCGAATTGAATAGCGCGGACGAACCTCCCGGCGACGAACGGTGCGCCGCCCTGAGGTCTGGTTTCGGACAACCGAGTGTCCAACTGTATTCGCACCATGCACGGGCTTGCGCTGCTGTGCCGGTCATTACCAGCGCCGCGTTCAGCGGAATTAAGGTCTCACGAGCGTCGTGGGGCGGAGGGCTGCCTAGAGGATAGGTAGCTTCCCGCACCGAGGCTGCGACCCCTCACCGGGGCGTGGGACCACCTGAAAAGGGTTTCACGCCCCGGTTTTGCGTTTGATCGCCAGGCGACGCACCTGGAGGGGATCGGCCAATCCTGGCTGCCACTGCCTGAAGCGCCACAAGGGAGGTGCGAGAATGACACAAATCACTCACCGCAACATCGGGATGATGCGCATTGCGCGGTGCCGGGCTTTTGCCGGGCAGGTGAGCGTCATCCTTGCCGCCAACCGCAAGGTCAGCACCGGCGCGCGCTGGCTGACGACGGAGGGAGAGACATGGTAGGTGACTACGTAAGAGACCCTGCCCAACCGTGCCCAGCACGGACCGCCTCGCAGCCGCTCCCCCAGGCAGTGAGCACACCGTCAGGGGGTGGCGGATGCCACTCAACCGAACTGACCCGTGACGAGCGAACGGACATTGGCCCCGCCGGTAACCGGTAGACACAGGCGCTGCGACAGGGTGTGCGCGAGAGAGTAGAGGAAGCGTCGCCCGCCTGAAGGAACACAGAGGGGCCTTACCAAGCTGAGATCAACAAGCACCGCAGGGCAAGACGGGCAAGTCCAGCGGTCTGTGTGGGAAGCCGTGTGCGGAGAGACAAGGGGTGTTGGCTCCTTCCCACACAGGCCGCACTTCCTGCGGTGACAGCAGTCATAGGGCGCACGGCCCGCGCGCCGTCCGCCCGAAGCCATCGTCCGGCAGGTCGCATTCGCGCCCTGGAGTGAGGAGAGCCTGGCACATGGGGAGTACGGACTAGAGCTAGAGGTCCTCATTGATATTATAGAGTTCGTTTTGGTCGGGTTGCTGGGCTTCATGCCGCTCAGCGTCATTCATTGGTCGCACCGGCAGCGGCGCAAACGTGACGTGCCCCCCTTACGCCGCCCGGTATGGCGGGCAGCCGTCACAGCAAAATTGACCGTACTCATCGCCGCGATCACTAGCTGGATGCCGGAGATGTAGGGGCGTATGGCGGTACGCCCCTACGGACCTCACCCCCGCTCGGCCCGCTGACGCGGGCCTCGCTGCCCCCTCTCCACGTTGGAGAGGGGGCAAGCCGAGCGCAGCGAGGCCGGGGGTGAGGTAAAGCGAAGCGCCGCACGAGGAATACGATGGACGGCAGCACCCTCCTGCAACTGGGCTACCCGCCGGGCAAAGCCATCGGGCTGGCTCTGCGCGCTTACGGCGCGGCCCTGGCCGAAGGCACGTCTGAGGCCGACGCCCTGGATGATCTGGCCGACGTGCTGGCTGCGCCGGAGAACTACGCGGGCGATCCACTCTACGGTGTGTTGGCCGAAGCGCTGATCGCTGCTCAGCGCCGGGACGAGGAGTCCGCTGGCAGCTATGACCTGGGCAGCGCCGCCCCCTACCGTGTGTGGGGCGCGCAGGATATTGAGCCGGGCGCGCTGGATCAGATGAAGCGCGCCGTGCGCCTGCCCGTCGCCGTCAAAGGCGCGCTGATGCCCGACGCGCACCAGGGCTACGGCCTGCCCATCGGCGGCGTGCTGGCTACTGCCAACAGCGTCATCCCCTACGCCGTCGGCGTGGACATCGCCTGCCGCATGCGCATGACCGTCTTCAACGCCTCCCCGCAGAGTCTCGACCAGCGCCGCGAGCACTTCCGCGCGGTGTTGGAGGAGCAGACCGTCTTCAGCACGGGCGGCGAGTGGAACCCCCCACGCGAGCACGAGGTGCTGGATGACCCGGCCTGGGACGAGCACCCGCTCGCCCGCCGCTTCCGCGACGTGGCCTGGCGGCAGCTTGGCACCAGTGGCTCCGGCAATCACTTTGTTGAGTTCGGCGCGCTGACCGTGCACGCGACCATTGACTCGCCGCTGGGCCGCATCCCGCCGGGCACGTACCTGGCCCTGCTCAGTCACAGCGGCAGCCGTCGCTTCGGCTACGAGATGGCCGAGCATTACACGAAGGTGGCAATGAGCTTGCACGCGGCCCTGCCCAAAGACTTCCGTCACCTGGCCTGGCTGGGCCTGGACGAGGAAGCCGGCGCGGAATACTGGGCAGCTATGACCCTGGCCGGCAAGTACGCCAGCGCCAACCACGCCGTCATCCACCGCCAGATCGTGGACGCGCTGCGCATTCCCGTGCTGGGCGGCATCGAGAATCACCACAACTTCGCCTGGAAGGAAGTGGTAGACGGCCAGGAAGTCATCGTCCACCGCAAGGGCGCGACTCCCGCCGGCAAGGATGCACTCGGCGTCATCCCCGGCAGCATGAGCGCGCCCGGCTTCGTCGTGCGCGGCCTGGGCAATCCGGACTCGCTGTCCAGCGCGGCGCACGGCGCGGGCCGCCGCATGAGCCGCAAGGAAGCCTTCAGCCGCTTCGACTGGGAGGGCGTGACGCGGGCGCTGGCCGCCCAGGGCGTCGAGCTGATCTCCGGCGGGCTGGACGAAGCGCCCGACGCCTACAAGGACATCCGCCAGGTGATGGCCGACCAGGCCGATCTGGTGGTGGCTCTGGCCGAGTTCCAGCCACGCCTGGTCAAGATGGACCCGGCGGACAGGCCGCGTTACGGCGGCAGGGGCGGCAAGAAAGGCCGCAAGAAGGGGCGCGGGCGGCGGTAGGCGGGCAGCCTCAGCCCGCCACATTGGATCGCTGCGCCTCAGACACAGACTTCCGAAGTTCCCGAAAACTTCGGAAGTCTGCTTGAAGCTCTGTCGCGCCGGGCGGAGTGATCAAGGGGGATGCCTACAACCCCATGATCATGTGCGCCGCCGAGAAGTAGATGAACAGGCCGGTGGCATCCACCAGCGTGCTCATCACCGGCCCAGAGACCACCGTTGGATCTATGTGCAGCTTGGTTGCCAGCAGCGGCAGCAGCGCCCCCAAAGCATTCGCCCACACGACAATCGCCAGGATCGCCAGTGAAATCGTCAGCGCCAGCGACGACGACGATCCCCAGGTCAGCGCGCGCCCATAGGCCACGGCAGCCATGCCCAGCCCCAGCAGCAACCCCACCCGGAATTCGTGCCAGAGCGCCCGCAGCGCGTCGTCCAGGTCTATGTCGCCCACTGCCAGCGCGCGGATGATTGTGCTGGTGGTCTGCGAGCCGGCGTTGCCGCCCGTGCCGATCAGCAGCGGGACAAAGAATGTCAGAGCCACAGCTTCGTGCAACTCACTTTCGAAATGGCGCAGCACCGTCCCTGTAAGGCTTTCGGTCAGGAACAGCAGCAACAGCCAGTTGATCCGCTTGCGTGTCACGGTGAATATGTGCGTGTCCAGGTACGAGCGGCCCAGGGGCTGCGCGCCGCCCAATCGCTGGAAGTCCTCGGTCGCCTCGTCCACAATGACATCGGCCACATCGTCGAGCGTCACCACGCCGACCAGCTTGTTGTCTGAATCCACCACCGGCAGCGCCAGCAAGTCCTCGCGCAGCATGACCCGCGCGCATTCTTCCTGATCTGCACCTACATGCACGGCGATCACATCGGGATCCATGATGTCGGCAATGAGTGTCTGCGGACTGGCAATGACGATCTGGCGCAGGCTCACCACGCCGACCAGCCGCCCCTGCGCATCCACCACGAACAACCAGTGAGCCACCTCCGTCTCTGGCTGCCAATCGCGAATCGCCTGAAGCGCTTCGCCCGCCGTCATCCGGCGGCGCAGCGCCAAGAAATCGGAGGTCATCAGGCCGCCCGCGCTGTCGTCGGGGTGCAGCAGCAGTGGGCGAAGCTCTTCGGAGTCTTCCAGCCCTTCAAGCACAGCCTGGACCTGCTCGGACGCCATGTCGCCAAGCAGGTCGGCTGCCTCGTCCGGCTCCATCTCTTCCACAATGCGGATCAGCGCATCGGTGGGCAGGTCAGCAACCAACTCTGCTGCTTCCCGCTCGTCCAGTCGCTCCAGGATGTCGGCGGAGTCGGTGGGATCGAGCTGCGGCAGCAGCACCCGTTGGTGATCGTCAGGTAGCTCAGAGAACAGATCGGCTTGATCGGCGGGACGCAGGCTCTCAACAATAGCGGCGGCTGCGCCGATCTCATCGCGCTCAAGGGCGTCGCGCAGCCGGGCCAAAATGTCATCGAGGATGGTGGGTTCCATGACAGGCGTCTCCTGGAAATACTCTCACGGAGACGCCCGCATACAAGGAAAGGGGCAGACTACCGTGAGAGTCGTCGTATGGAGTTGGCCGGCACGCCCCGCTGCGGGGTGGCCGGGTCAGGTAAGTCAGTGTCGTTCATCGTGTCCTTCACTCTTCGCCTGTCACCTGCGACAGACTGCGCTATTGTCATCCTGACCAGGGGTGGAGTCAAGGCCAGACCGCCGCGATTCGCCCGCCCTACCGCCGCGCAAGCGCCCGTCGGACGTAGGCCAGCGGCATAGCGGGCACGCCTTCTAGCGTGTTAGAATCAGGGCGAGTGGGAGCAGGCGGAGTCTCATGACTCTCCACTCACCACTCCCGACTCCCGACTCACAAGAGCGACACGCCCATGACCTACCCGCCCTACCAGACCCCACCGCCTCCCCAGGGGCCGCCGCCGCAGAACCGGCGCGGCAAGCGCGACGCGCACCAGCGACAGCCTGCCACGCCTTCGCCAGGCTACACCATGCCGCCGGTCATGGCCGGCCAGCCACCCTACGGCAGCCCGGATCGCGCCCGCCGGCGCCGCCGGCGCGGGATCGCGCTGGGGCCAGGGATCATCCTGGGATGCGTGGGCATTGTCGGCGTGCTGATGCTCGCCGGAATGCTCGCCCTTTTCCTGGTCTATAACCACTACAGCAACCGACTCGAAGACGAAATTGACCGGCTGGAAGAGCTAACCACTTACCAGTCGTTTGAGACGACGGTCATCTACGACGACGAGGGCAGCGAGCTATACCAGGTCATCGGCGAGGGACGCCGCACGCGCATCTCGCTCGACCAGATTCCAGAGCACATGATCGAGGCGACCATCGCCATCGAGGACGACACTTTCTACGAGAACCGGGGGGTTGACCTTCCCAGCATCGCCCGCGCAGCCTGGCAATACGTGCGCTACGGCTACATCGTCTCCGGCGGCAGCACGATCACCCAGCAACTCATCCGCAACGTGCTCTTCACCAACGAATACAAGTACGAGCAGTCGCTCAACCGCAAGATGGACGAGGCGCTGCTGGCCGTGATCCTCACCCAGCGCATGAGCAAGGACGAGATTCTGGAGCTATATCTCAACGAGATTCCCTACGGCAACCTGGCCTATGGCGTCGAGGCGGCGGCGCAGACCTACTTCGGCAAGCCCGCCTCTGCTCTGACGCTCGGCGAGGCGGCGCTGCTGGCCAGCCTGCCCCAGGCCCCGGCGGAGCTTGACCCGCTCAACCCCGACCCTGCTGTCCAGCAGCGGGTGATGGAGCGTCGCCGCCTGGTGCTCGACCGCATGGTCGAAGAGGGCTACCTCACCCGCCAGGAGGCCGACACCGCCTTCGCTGAACCGCTCAACTTCATCAGCCCGGACATCGCCCTGGATTCCGCGCCTCACTTCGTCGTCTATGTGCAAAACCAGCTCGAAAGCCTGCCCGACCGCGTGCCGGCGCTCAACGCCGATGTCTTCCGCCGTGAACTGGCGCGCGGCGGCCTGCAGGTCTACACCACCGTCAACATGGACATCCAGCACCTGGCGGAGAGCATTGCCAGCACGCAGGTAGCCCAGCTTAAAGCGGCGCACAACATGAATAACGCTGCGGTAGTGGTCATCCGCCCGGACACGGGCGAGATTCTGGCCATGGTCGGCAGTGTGGACTTCAACGACGAGACGATTGACGGCCAGGTGAACGTCACCACCGCCCGGCGGCAGCCCGGCAGCGCCATGAAGCCGTTCACTTACGCCGCCGCCTTCGAGCACGGCTGGAACGCGGCGACCGTCATCTGGGACGTTGAGACGCATATCCCTATCCCCGGCCAGCCGGACTACGTGCCGGTCAACTATGACCGCGCCTATCACGGGCCGGTGCGCCTGCGCGAGGCGCTGGCCAATTCGTACAACATCCCCGCCGTGCAGACGTTGCGCCAGGTAGGGGTCGAATACCTGATCTGGCTGCTCAACCGCGTCGGCGTGACCAGCCTCTCCACTGAGCCAGGACGCTACGGCCTGTCGCTGACCCTGGGCGGCGGCGAGGTCACGCCGCTGGAACTGACCACTGCCTTTGCGACGCTGGCCAACGGCGGCGTCTACGTGCCGACCCAGGCCATCGCCTGCGTGACCACTTCTGGCGGGGAGGTCCTGTTCGAGTACCAGCGGCGCTGCCCGCCCGACGCCCGCCTGACCGACCGCTCGGTGAGCGTGTTGGCGGAGGGGCAACAGGTGCTCGACCCGCGCATTGCCTTCATCATCAGCCACATCCTGGCTGACAACGACGCGCGCACGCCGGCAATGGGCGCAAATAGCCCGCTCTACACGCCGGGCATCCCCACCTCGGTCAAGACGGGCACGACCAACGACTTCCGCGACAACTGGACGGTCGGCTTCACGCGCAACATCGCCGTCGGCGTGTGGGCCGGCAACACCGACAACGCCGAGATGTTCAATATCTCCGGGCTGGACG
>JAGPFT010000075.1 GCA_018056405.1 Anaerolineae bacterium | reverse complement strand
CTCTCTCTGCTGCATCTGCACGGCTTTCTTCACATTGCCAGTACCGTACGCCGCTTCGCCGCCAATCCCGCGCTGGCGATCACCTTCGTCGTTCAATCCCTCCTTCTGGGAGAATAGGAAAACCCTGAGGGGGGGGTGGTAGCCATCCCTGTGAATGTGAATCCGTGCTATACTGTTAAGGTGGGTGAGCGCAGAACAGATCGCCTCGCCCACCCTGAGAGGCCGTCTGAGAAGCCTTATCCCTGTTTCTTCCCCCCATCCCCCGACCCTTCCCCCACAAGGGGGGAAGGGAGAAAAGCGCGCATCAAATGGCCTCTGACAAGCAACATGTAGAGAGGGCCTCGCTAAAAATTACATTTTGCATTGTTTTTTCTGCTTTTTCTCGTCACTTGGGCGCGTAGAAGTGCTGTAATATAGCACTACTGTGGCCTTTGTCCTCAAGGGTTCTTATCGCTGATTTCCGCCAGGTCAACGCGAGAGTCAAGCACGAAGCTGGCGGCCCGCAGCGGATTAGTCTCCCGGCTGGAACCTGATGCGTTATTTGCAGAATCCGGATATTGTAGTGCGCGAAGAGCCAGGCGAGGTGTGGCTCTTCTTCGACCCCGATACGAACCAGAAGCGTTACTCCAACGCGGTGGGGGCCAGTGTCTGGGAGTTGTGCGACGGCGCGCGCGACCTGGCCCAGATCGTGGAGGAGGTCTGCGCGGCGTTCGACGGCGCGCCCCCCGACCAGGTTGGCGCTGATGTGCGGGTGCTGCTGCAAAGCATGGAAGCCGATCACTTCATCGTCCGGGCCGATTAGCGCCAAACTATAAGGGGGACTCATGGCTGGCTCATCGCTCACACCCACCCCGCACAGCGTAGATATTTCGCTCACCGGGCGCTGCAACCTCAAGTGCACCTATTGCTTCTACGCCAACGAGATGACTGCCCTGACTGACCTGCCCACCGAAAAGTGGCTGGCCTGTTTTGAGGAACTGGGGCGGCTCAACGTCATGGAAGCGACGCTGTCCGGCGGCGAAGCCTTCACTCGGCCCGACCTGTTCGAGCTGATTGACGGCGTGATCGCCAACCGGATGCGCTACAGCATCCTCAGCAACGGCACGCTGATCACCGACAAGACGCTCGAACAATTCGCGGTGGGCAAGCGCCGCCAGCGCCTGAACTACATCCAGGTCTCTATTGACGGCTCGCGCGCCGAGATTCACGACGCCAGCCGGCCCCACAGCTTCACCCGCGCCGTGCGCGGCCTGCGCCTGCTCAAGGAAGCAGGGTTCCCCGTCACCGTGCGCGTGACCATCACCAAGCACAATCTGCACGACCTGGAGAACATCGCTGCCCTGCTGCTGGAAGACATCGGCCTGCCCTCCTTCAGCACCAACGACGCCATCCCCATGGGGTCGGGCTGCCAGAACGAGGCGGAGGTCGCCCTCGGCCCGCGCGAGCAGTATGAGGCCATGCAGATCATGGGGCGGCTGCTGGAGCGCTATCCAGGGCGGCTTAACGCCCAGGCCGGGCCGCAGGCCAAAATCCAGATGTATGCCGAGATGGAGCACGCCCGGCGCACCGGTGAAAAGACCTCGCGCTGGGGTATGGGCCGCCTGACCGCCTGCGGCTGTACCTTCTCCAAGCTGGCCATCCTGCACGACGGCACCATCGTGCCCTGCAACATGCTGACCGAGCCGCTGGGCAACATCACCACCGACTCGATCCGCGAGATATGGCACACCCACCCGGTGCTGGTCGCCATGCGCGAGCGGCGCTTCATCCCCATGCAGGAGGTGCTCGGCTGCGCGGACTGCGAGTGGGCACCCTATTGCAACGGAAGCTGCCCGGCCCTGCCCTACACGCTCTACGGCGACTTCAACCGCGCCAACCCACACGATTGCTACCGTCGCTTCCTCCAGGAGGTTGGCCATGGCGTCTCTGCCTGAGGGCGTCCCGCCGCTGCGCGAGATTTACCTGTACATCACCGGCTCGTGCAACCTCAACTGCCGCCACTGCTGGATTGATCCGGTCTTCAGCGGCAAGATCGAGAAGTACCTGCCCTGGGCCGATCTGAAGGGCATCATCGAGCAGGCGCAGGAAATCGGCCTGGGCGCGGTCAAGATCACCGGCGGCGAGCCGTTCCTGCACCCGGAGATGGTCGAGATTCTCTACGCGCTGCGCGAGATGGGCCTGCGCCTGCGCATGGAGACCAACGGCACGCTGATCGGCCCGCGCGAGGCCAGGGCGCTCAAGGAGAACAACGTCTGGTTCTCAATCTCCATTGACGGGCCGAATCCCCTGCTGCACGACGACCTGCGCGGGGTGAAGGGGTCGTTCAAGCGCACGCTGAGGGGCATCGAGCACCTGCGCGCCGAGGGGCTGAGCTTCCAGGTGATCATGAGCGTGCATCGCGGCAACGTTCACGGCCTACCGGCTACCCTGGAACTGGCCCACGACCTGGGCGCAAACAGCCTGAAGGTCAACCCGATCACCCTCTCCGGGCGCGCCGACGCCATGCAGCAGAACGACGAGCTGCTCACCGTCGCCGAGACGCTCGCCGCCTACCACGCGCTGATGGCTCACCCGCTGGCCCAGAATGGCTTCCCCGTCCATTTCGACATCCCGCCCGCCTTCCAGCCGATCAAGAAGGTCGGCGAGCAGGGCTTCGGCACGTGCGGGATACACGGCATCCTCGGCGTGCTGCACGACGGGCGCGGCGGGCTATGCGGCATCGGCGAGCACGTCAGGGAACTGGACTTCGGCAGCCTGCTGGAGCCGGGATCGGTGCGCCGCGTGTGGGAGCAGAACGTCACCTTGCAGGCGATTCGCGAGAATGTGCCGCGCCACATGAAGGGCATATGCGGGCGGTGCATGTTCCGCAACTATTGCCTGGGCAAGTGCATCGCCAACACCTTCACCACCACCGGCGACCTGTTCGAGGGCTTCCCCTTCTGCGAGCAGGCCCACGCGGAGGGGCTGTTCCCGGAGAACCGGTTGGTGGCGTTCAAGGGGTAGGCGGGATTTCCGTAGGGGCGTATTGCAATACGCCCCTACGGACCTCACCCCCGCTCGGCCCCCTGACGCGGGCCTCGCGCCCCCTCTCCATGTTGGAGAGGGGGCAAGCCGAGCGCAGCGAGGCTGGGGGTGAGGTAAAGCAGGGCGCAGCAGAGCAGCGTCCCTACGGACCTCACCCCCGCTCGGCCCCCTGACGCGGGCCTCGCGCCCTCTCTCCATGTTGGAGAGGGGGCAAGCCGAGCGCAGCGAGGCTGGGGGTGAGGTAAAGCGGGGCGCAGCAGAGCAGCGCCCCTACGGACCTCACCCCCGCTCGGCCCCCTGACGCGGGCCTCGCGCCCTCTCTCCATGTTGGAGAGGGGGCAAGCCGAGCGCAGCGAGGCTGGGGGTGAGGTAAAGCAGGGCGCAGCAGAGCAGCGTCCCTACGGAAGAACGGCTGAAAGCTCTATGACGATCACTCGCTTCATTGTGCGCGGGCACAGTATGAGGCCCACCTTCCGCCAGGGCGACGTGCTGGCCCTGGCTCCCGCCCCGCCGGGGAGCCTCCGCCGGGGCCAGGTGATCGTCTTCCGCGCGCCGGACCGCGATCCCGACGACTGGGTGGTGCACCGCGTGATCCACGTGACGGGGAGCGGGGCGGAGCGGCAGATCGTCACGCGCGGCGACAACGCCCCCCGGGGCGACGGGGTTGTGCCGGCGGAGTGGATCGTCGGGCGGGTGACCGGGCGCTGCCGGGGCGAGCGGGTGCTCCCGCTGCGCCGCGCCGAAGAGCTATTCTGGCTATTTGCCGCGCGCCCGTACCGGCGGCTGCGCCTGTGGCGCTACCGGCTGCTGGCCTGGCTGATCCCGTTGCTGCTGGCGCTGGGGCTGGGGCGGCTGCTGCGCGTGCGCCGGGTGCGCCTGGGCGAGCGCGAACTGACCTTGCTGTGGGGGCGGGTGATCGCCGTGCGCCAGCACACGCCCGACGGCGTGCGCGGCTGGGTGCACCCGTTCTTTCGCGGGCGGGAGTTATGAGAGAAGTGGGCAATGATCAGCGATCAGTTTTCAGTGAGGACGGGCCACAAGCAGTTCAGGGGGCGGAAAGCAGCAGGGGAAGCCTTGAGAGGGCGTCTGGTTGACCTCACCCCCGTTCGGCGCTGGCGCGCCTCACTTCCCCCTCTCCATGCATGGAGAGGGGGAAAGGCCGAGCGCAGCGAGGCCAGGGGGTGAGGTCAACTGAAAACTGAGAGGCCATTTGAGAAATCTTTCTAACCCCTATCCCCCCGGCCCCCTTTCCCCGCAAGCGGAGAAAGGGGGAGCAAGCTCAAGTCCTTCCCTGCTGGCGGGGAGGGATTTAGGGTGGGGTTGTTCTTCTTCTCAAATGGCCTCTGATCGCTGACGGCGACGGCGTTTTTTGACAAAACTGCCGAAGTCTGCGAAACTTCAGAGGCCTGGGGCGCTGACAAAGGAGCGCGTATGGCAACACTACCCATCGCCAACCCGGAGCTGGTCTTCCGCACCGACGGGGAAGAGGGATTGCTCTTCGACCCGGAGACGGGGCAGATCATCTACCTGAACGAGACAGCGGCCTTTATCTATGGGCTGCTGGACGGCAAGCACAGCCGCGAGCAGATTATTGGCTTGCTCATGCAGAAATATGATATACTGGATCGCGAGGCAGCCCAGGGCGACCTGGACACCATGCTCCAGAACATGCGCGAAGCGAACCTGATCGGGGAGACGGCCTGAGCAGGCCGGCCCCATGATAGCAAGGGGGAGGTGGGTACGATGACCAGGCGGACATACGTGAAACCCGAGTGGCACGCGATGGGGATGCCGATTGCCGAGGCGGCGTGCAGGGGCGGTGCGGATGATGTAGGGATTGAGATGACCTGCGGTGACGGGAACAACCCCACTACCACATGTAGACCCGGAAGCAGCCCGGCCTATCTTCCCGGCGATTGTAAACCTGGCCTAGGAGCAAATTTCTCTTGCTCGGCGGGGGTTAGCTTTGGTACGTCCTGCAATGCTGGTACCAGCCCGATTAACTAAGGCACATCCTTCAGTTAAATGGATCGCAGAACCAACACTTGCTTATCCAAGCCGTGCCCTAGCCTCGCCTAGGGCACGCTAGATGATCCTGTGATTATCAAGGTATAGGACTTGGCGCTTGTTTAAACTAGATCTTGGGGTTATCATAATTCACCCTCGAGTTAACTATGAGATCGAATCTGCGTTCTACGATCAGCAGAACAAGTGGATACAAATTACATATCCCAAGCGTCAGACACTCTGTCCTCTTGTTTTTACCTTTGAATCCAGTTTTGTCGATACCTCTCTTGCATTTGCTGGTGATCTCTCAGATGTAGTTCGAGCACTTAAAGTGCATCGAAACGCTGATCTGCGCCCAGAATGGCACACCAATCCCTTGTTGCGAACCTCGAGGGTTCTGCATCGAATTGACCGTGCTATCCATAACGACGGAAGTCAGTTCTACATTTCCTATGATTACATCCTGATAGCAGATCCTATTTGTAGATCAACTCACGAATTTTACTATCAGGAAGCTAGGAAATTAGCGAGGCAGAAGGATGCCATTCTGTTATTGTCATCCCCGCTAAAAGCTATATTGCCATCAATAAAGGCGGCGCTTATCCATGGAAGTGGAATTCTTCTACGCGACCACAGAGCCATCATTTTTCTGGCACAATCAGGTGGCGGCAAAACAACGGTTACTAGACTTGCTCAGAGACACGGATACAAGGTGCTGGGAGATGATAGAAACCTGATCAGCCAGCGAAATGACTCATACTTCGCAAGCTCCGTGCCTTTCAACAGAATCACGGATGGGCCGGATTGGGGGGAAATCGGAGCGTTTGTGATTTTGAAAAAGGGAACCTCCTTTTCCTTAGTTCCGGCATCGCCAGTAGATGTGTTACCCAAAGTATGGGCAGACAACATCAGTCAGTGGTTCATGCTCCTTCCCGAATCTAGGAGAATGCTCTTCTCACTTTACAGCGATATGTTCTCTAATGTGCCAGTCTATGAAATGACTTTCGAGAAAGATTACGTGGATTGGGCCGCCATTGAAAGCGTGCTTGAGACCGATTGAGAGCAATTCGTGAAGAATGAATACCTGCTGTCCCTCTCTAAGGCTCTCACCCAAAGCTTCGATGTTGCCACTCTAGCGGATGCCAAGTTCTGCTTCGCTCTTTTTAGCTGCTCACTCAAACACGGCCTCGCCCCGCTCCTCCTCTGGGCGCTCAAGGGACGCGGCGACCCCCTCGACCCGGCCCTGGCCGCGCAGCTCGCCCCCTTGCAAGCGCAGGCCCGGCAGGTCGCCGCGCGCTACGTCCACCTAAAGACAGCGCGGGCGCACGTCAACGCGACGCTGTCCGCCGCGGGCATCCCCGCCTTGTGGCTGAAGGGCGCGGCTCTGGCCGAGACGGTCTACCCGCAGCCCGTCCTGCGCCCCATGTCCGACCTCGACGTGCTGGTGCCGTTCGCGCGGCGCGCCGAGGCCCTGGCCGCGCTCAAGGCGGCGGGCTACGCCGACGAGCCGCGCAATCCCCTCGCTGCGCAGGTGGCCGCCTTCCTGCCCCCGGACGAGACGCACCACCATTACAACCTGGTCGGCGGGCCGGGCGGCGGCGTGCGCGTGGAGCTGCACTTCCGCGTCGCGCGGGCGATCCTGCCCGACCTGGCCGCGCTCGACTGGTTCTGGTCGCAGGCAGTCGAGGCGACGGATCGCCAGGGGCAGCCGCTCGGCTTCCTGACATTGCAGCCCGAAGCGCACCTGCTCTACCTGTGCGCGCACGCCCTGTTGCAGCACGGGGAGGCGCAGACGGACTTGCTGCATGTCTACGACCTGCACCTGCTGGCTACCGTCTGCGATCTCGACTGGGCGCTGATCGTCGAGCGGGCGGCCATCCTGCGCTGGACGTACCCGGTCGAGCGGGCGCTGGCGCTGGCGGCGGAGTACTTCGGCACGCCGATCCCCCCCTGGGTGCCGGAGCAGTTGCGGGCGCGCCGCCCCCCCGACGAGGACACGGGCATCGTCGAGCAGATCGGCGCGGGCGACACGCGCTGGGCGCAGACGGTGCGCGGGCTGCGCCGCCTGACGCCGCGCCAGCGAGTCGCGCTGGTGTGGCGGATCGTCTTCCCGCCGCGCGCCTACCTGCGCACGCGCTACCGGGTGCGGCCCGGCGTGCCGCTGCTGCTCTATTACCCCTATCGCTGGTGGGATCAGGCGCGGGGCGTCGCGCGGGGGATGTGGCGCGGGGTGTCGCTGCGCCGGCGGTCGTGATCAGCCGCTACGTCCGGTGGCTGCTGCCGCCCAGGGACAGATGTGCCGATTCACGTCACAAAGGCGCGGCCCGTCGCGTGGTGTCGCCAGCTACCGTCCCCCAGGATTTCCTTGATCGCCTCCACAACCCGGTAAATCTCGCCGTCGCTGTTGTAGAAGTGCGGCGATATGCGGATGCCCGCCTGTGGACGGTAATCCACCACGATGTTGCGGGCGATCAGCTCGCGCGAAATCTCATACGAGCAGGCCGGGTCCGGCTCCAGAGTCACCGTGCCCCCGCGCCGGGCGGGATCGCGCGGTGAGTTGATCGTGTAGCCGGCTGCTTCGGCCAGCGCGATCAGCAGCGCGGTCTGGCGCAGGGACTTGCGGCGGATGGTCTCGACGCCGACCTGGGCGATGATGTCAATGCCCGGCTCGTTGGCGTAGAGCGAGGGGATGGCCAGCGTGCCATTGAGGAAGCGGAACGCATCGTCGCGGAAGTCCATCTCGTCCACCTCGAAGGCAAAGGGGCGCTTGTGGGCCATCCAGCCGGTCAGCTTGGGGCGAATGGTTTTGAGGTAGTCTGGGCGCGCGTAGAGGAAGACGCCGCCCGGCCCGCCGCACATCCACTTGAGCACGCCGCCCAGGTAGAAATCCACATTCAGGGCGGTCACGTCGAAGGGCACGATTCCGGCGGCATGGTAGCCGTCCAGGATGACGATGGCTCCGACGGAATGGGCTTTCTCGATGATCGCCTGCACGTCGAGGATGTAGGCGCTGCGGAAGAGCACATGGCTGATCGGTACCAGCAGTGTGCGCTCGTCAATCGCCTCGATGATGCGCTCAACCGGCACGCTGATCCCGCCATCTTCGCTCTCGACCCTGTGTAGCTCAACATGGGGCGGCAGCATCCCGCGCAGCACGTAGTAGACCGAGGGGAAGATACCGCCCTCGATGACCACCTTGTTGCGCGGCCCGTCAAAGTCGAAGCACGAGAGCAGGATGCCCTGGGCGATGGAGATGTTCTGGTGCATAGAGACCGTGCCGGGCGGCGCGCCGATGATAGCGCCCACCTTGTCGCCGACGCGCACGTTCATGTCCCACCAGCCTTCGCCCCAGGCACGGACGCCGCGCGTTGCCCAGGTGTCGGCGTAGGCGCGCAGGTTGTCGTACACGGCGCGGGGCATGGCCCCCAGCGAGTTGCTGACGAGGTAGGTGGTCTCGCTGAGGATGGGGAACTCGTCGCGCCAGGCGAGCAGCGGGTCTTCGGGCGCTGACGGGGAGGTACGATGTTCCTGGCTCATGGCCCAACTCCCTTGTTCAAGGTACGGAGAAGTCTACTCACGCTCATTGTCGCTGGCGATCGCTGGAATCTGGCTGGCGCGTTGGATGCGGATGTGGTAAAAACACCTGTCGGGCAGGCGTATCTTGTGAGCGGCGCGCCCGCCGCCTGCGCATTTTCGAGTAGAATGCGTAGGAGTGTACAATACGTCTGGGGTTGGTGCCAGAGCTTCGCCTGGGCACTCTGGGGGATCGGTCAGCACTTGAGCCTGTTGAAGTCAGCTATTCATTTGATCTCCTCGAAGTGTCATTTGGCAGTTGACGGATGTGGTCTGATGGGTTATTGTCAGGGGCGAGTTGACTCTTGTCTCCTACGCTTCGTACGAAAGCCATCTTAACTCGTTATTAAGCACAACTGGGCCAGGAACCGAGTCTTCGATCATTCTCGCTACGAGAAGCTTGTGTGGATCGTCTGGGTCATAGGTTGGCCTCAGCGAGTCCGGGCGAACGCGCATAGGCTGAGTCTTGGATGGCAAAAGCGGTGCCATCTGCTTGGAGTGGGGAAAGCTTGAGCACTGCATCCTGGTACGTCATTCACAGCAAGCCCCGCAAAGAGAACCAGGTCAACGCCTACCTGCGGACGCAGGGCTTTGAGACGTTCTATCCCACGCTGCATGTGCAGCCGGCCAATCCGCACGCGTCCAAAATCCGCCCCTACTTCCCCCGCTACCTGTTTGTGCATGCCGACCTGGACGAGGTCGGCGTTTCGGCGTTACAGTGGGTGCCGGGGGCGATCGGGCTGGTGGCGTTCGACGGCTATGT
>JAGPFT010000074.1 GCA_018056405.1 Anaerolineae bacterium | reverse complement strand
GTGGAGAGGGGGCCGGGGGGTGAGGCTTTCAAACGGCTTCTGGCGCGGACATGAGCGCCCGCCTGGTCACGTTCCGAGACAAGGTGGATGGGCAGTTCCAGGTGTCGTCACCGCCAGGGAGTAAAACCTTATGGCCGGATTTCGTAGCATAACCCTACGTCGTGTGACACTCCGCTGCGCCCCCGTAGGGGCGTATTGCAATACGCCCCTACGAGATCATTTCGCCAACAGTATCCGCTGCGGGGAGAAGGGGAGCGGTTGTGCGGCAACGTTCAAGTCCCCTCGCCCCGTTTACGGGGGAGAGGGGATTCAGGGGTGAGGGCCAATCACTCACCCAGCGCCCTGCAGAATGGCCGTGATCGCCTCTGCGGACGGCTCCGCGTGATACAGCCGGTTGGGGTACGCGGCCCGGATGCCGGCCAGCGTGTCGCGGTGATAGCCAATCGTCGCGTCGGGGTCTTTGAGGACGTGCCCGGTCAGGATGCCGACGACGGTGTCGTGGGGGCCGATGACGCCCGCCTCGACCAGGGCGCGCGTCCCGGCCAGCGAGCAGGCTGACGCCGGCTCGCAGCCGATGCCCTGCCGGTCAATCAGCGCCTTGGCGTCCATGATCGCCTGGTCGCTCACCTGGGCCACAACGCCGTCCGTCCAGCGCAGGGCGCGCACGGCCTTCGGGTAGTTGACCGGATTGCCGATCTTGATCGCGGTGGCGATGGTCTCGGCGTGCATCACCTCATAGCGGGCGAAGCCATTCTGATAGGCGCGGTAGAGCGGGTTGGCCCCCTCCGCCTGGATGATGGCCAGGCGCGGCAGACGGTCAATCAGGCCAAGCTGGTGCAGTTCGTACAGCGCCTTGCCGAAGGCCGAGCTATTGCCCAGATTGCCGCCGGGACACACCACCCAGTCGGGCACCCGCCAGCGAAGCTGCTGGATCGTCTCGAAGATGATGGACTTCTGCCCCTCTAGGCGGAAGGGGTTGACCGAGTTGAGCACGTAGATGCCCAGCGTGTCGGCGACCTCGCGCACCAGGGCCATGTTGCGGTCGAAGTCGGCGCTGATCTGCACGCACGTCGCGCCGTAGGCGATGGCCTGCGACAGCTTGCCCAGGGCGATCTGCCGGTCCTGGAAGAAGACGATGCCTTCCATGCCGGCATAGGCGGCGTAGGCGGCCATAGACGCCGAGGTGTTGCCGGTGGAAGCGCAGGCCACGCGGCTCATGCCCAGGGCGCGCGCCTGGGTCACGCCGCTGGTCATGCCCCGGTCTTTGAACGAGCCGGTGGGGTTCTCGCCCTCGTGCTTGAGGTAGAGCGCGCGCACGCCCGCCCACGTCGCCAGCGCCGGCGCGGGGTAGAGGTTGGTGTTGCCCTCGCTGCGCGTGACGATCTGCGCGTCGGCCAGGCCGGGGGCGATCAATTCTTTGTAGCGCCACACGCCGCTGCTGGTCGGCGCGTCGAGCGTGCCCAGCCGCCGCTCAAATAGCTCGCGCGAGACGGTTGCCCGCAGCGCGTCCAGGTCGTGCTGCACGTCGAGCAGACCGCCGCACGTTTCGCAGGTGTACAGCACGGCGTTTATGGGGTATTCTCGTCCGCAGTCCATACACTTAAGCAAGCTTATCATCGTGTCCGACCTCGTGCTGTGCCTCAGCGCGCGTGAGACCTGTCAGCGGCAGGGGTGCCGCTCTGCTGCGCCCCGCCCTGGCCCGCTGTCTTGTGCCTGCAAGGCCGCCAACCGCCACAAGGATAGCACTGATCATGGGGATTGCCAGAGCAGAAGCCTTCGCGCCCGCCAGCATGGGCAACTACGGCGTGGCCTTCGATGTCATCGGCGTGGCCTTCGCCGAGCCGGGGGATGTGATCAGCGCGGAATGGCGCGATCAGCCCGGCGCGGTGATCGCCTCGATTAGGGGGGACGGGGGGCGGCTGCCACTCGATCCGGCCCTGAACACGGCGACGGTCGCCGCCAATAGTCTGCTCAAGCGCCTGGGTCTGAGGCGAGGCGTCAGCCTGGCCCTGCAGAAGGGTCTGCCGCTGGGCAGCGGCCTGGGCAGCAGCGCGGCCAGCGCGGTCGCGGCAGTGGTGGCCCTCAACGCGCTGGCCGGCGAGCCGCTGACGCGCGAGGAGCTGTTGCCCGCCTGCCTGGACGGCGAGGCGCTGATCAGCGGCTATCACCCCGACAACGTGGGGCCGAGCCTGCTCGGTGGCATCGCCCTGATCACCGGCGAGCATCTGACCGAGATTTGCCGGATGCCCGTGCCAGACAATCTGCGCTTCGCCCTGGTCACACCTAACCTGTCTGTGTCTACGGCGGCGGCGCGCGCCTTGCTGCCCAGAACCGTGCCGCTGCGGGCGATGGTCGCGCAGACGGCGGCGGTCGCCCGCCTGGTGGACGCTCTGCATCGCGGCGATCTCGAAGCGATGGCCGAGGCGATGGAGCGCGACACGATCATCGAGCCGGCGCGCGCCCACCTGATCCCCCTGCTGGCCGAGGCGCGCGCCGCCGCCAAGCGCGCCGGGGCGCTCAACCTGGTCATCAGCGGGGCCGGGCCGACGCTGGCCGCCGTCTGCGCCGGGGACGAGACGGCGGAGCGCGTCGCGGCGGCGCTGGGCGCACTCTACGATGAGGCGGGCATAGGCTGCATGGCCCGCGCGACCCCTGTCTCGGCGGAAGGGGCGCGCGTGCTGTCGGTGGAGTAGCGGTCAGCCGTCAGCGGTTTGTGGGAGTGTCTGGGGAACGAGGAGAGGAGTCGTGAGTCAGGGGTCAGGAGATGGTTCTGCGCCCCAGCCCTTTGACTCACAACTCCTGGCGGCTCAGTCTTCGGCCAGCAACGCCGCGACCACCTGCCGGAACTCGCGCGGAGAGATCGGCTTGCTCGACCAGCAGTCAATGCGCGGGTCCATTGTCGTGGGGGCGGCGCGCGGTCCGGTTGCGGTCAAGACCATCACCCGCATGGCGTCCAGGCGGGGCACTTCCTTGACGTGGCGCAGCACGTCATAGCCGGTCACGCCGGGCATGGCCAAATCCAGGATGAGCAGATCGGGCGTCTGCTCGTCGAGCATGGTGATCGCTTGCTGACCGCCTTGCGCAAGCTCCACGCGGCATCCCAACGGGCGCACCATCGCCGCGAATAGCTCCAGCAGACCTTGCTCATCGTCAACGATCAGCACCAACGGCTCGGCCAACGGAACTTACCTTTCCCCTGACTCGCCAGGCGGCGCGGGCAGTTCGCGCAGGACGGCGCGCACGGGGCTGCCGCAGACTCCCGCCAGCTTAAGCGGCAGCGCGATCAACTCGTACACCCCGTCTGGCATCCCTGCCAGGCGTAGCGATTCCAGGTGCACCATGCCCTGCTCCCACAGCCGGTGATGGCAGGGTAAGTCCGTGCTATCGAAGGCATCTACTGACGGGCTGTCCAGCCCCAACAGGACCACTTCGCGCGCGGCCAGCCAGTCTACCAGGGCAACAGTCAGGTAGGGGAAGTCCGCCGGCCAGGTGCCGTCGGGCAGATCGCTCACCCAGGTGCGGATCAGCAGGCGGCGCACCCCGCTCAGATCGCGCCCGGCCAGGTCGTCGGGGAGAATACCGCCTGCGCGCCGGGCGACTGTCACCAAATGGGCCGGGCCGAGGTACGGGTCGAGCGGCAGGTCGGCGGGGTGCGGCCCATCGTCCACGAAATGGTAGGGCGCGTCGGCGTGACTGCCCGTATGCGCGCTGAGCGTGAGCGTGGTCAGGTTGACCGATGCGCCTTCGCGCAGGCGCAGGATGTGCTCTGCGGCAAAGGGCGCGTCGCCGGGCCACACGGCCAGGGCCGGCGATACTGTGCGGCTGATGTCATACAGGCGCGGGGTGCCCATCACAAGGGACTCTCGTCTCTGGCCGGGCGCATACGGTCCTTCGCGGGGCGTATCGCCATACGCTCTTACAGTGAGCGCACAGAGCAGCGCCCCTACGAGGGGTGTGGCAAAGCTGCATCCCTGGCAACAGGCGATCACTATAGCGCGCGCGCGAGGATCGCGCGAGTTCTCACCAGAGGGGGGTGCATCGGGCGTCTCTCATTTCTGGGGCAAAAGATCGCCGCTGAGGCGCAGAGAGCGCAGAGAAAAGAGAGTGGGGAGTGTGTGAGGGGGCATGACACCCCCACCCTCAATCCCTCCCCGCCAGCAGGTCAGGGGCGGACAGGCATTGAGGTGGGTGTGTAGCCTGGAGGGACTCTTCACTCTCCCTCACCCCCGCTCGGCCCCCTGACGCGGGCCTCGCCGCCCCTCGCCGTTGACGGCTATACATGACCCACATCTTTGGCCATGCCCGTTCCCCCCATCCCCGACCCTTCCCCCACAAGGAGGGAAGGGAGAAAAGCGGCAGGCCTGCTCCCCTTCCCTCCGCGCAGCGCGGGGGAAGGGGCCGGGGGATAGGGGTTGGAAGGACTTCTCAAACGGTCTCTCAGGGTCTGCGCTACGATTTACCTCACCCCTCAATCCCCTCTCCACACGCGGAGAGGGGACTTAACCGCACAGCGACTCCCCCTCTCCGTTTACGGAGAGAGGGAGTTGGGGGGTGAGGTTTCCGCATGGTCTCTCTGTTCTTCTCCGCGTCCTCTGCGCTTCCGGAATCTCGCCCCCATTGTGAGAGACACCCGATGCATCTCACGATTCGTTCAATGCGTCATGCTCACCTATAATGGAAATGAGAGTGCCAGCCGTTTTGAGAGGGGGCAGCGCGCATGGCACACGATCACGCCTCGTTATTCGCCCAGGTGACAGCGGCGGCTCGCCGTCTGCACGGCCAGGCTCATCTCACGCCGGTGCTGACTTCGCGCACGCTCAACGCGCGCGCCGGCGCTGAAGTCTTCCTCAAGTGCGAGAATCTGCAGCGCGTTGGAGCGTTCAAATTCCGGGGCGCGTACAACGCCATCAGCCAGCTTTCTGACGCGGAGCGCGCGCGCGGCGTGATCACCTATTCGTCCGGCAACCACGCTCAGGCGGTCGCGCTGGCCTGTCGGCTGCTCGGCGCGACGGCGCACGTGATCATGCCCGCCAACGCACCCGCGACCAAACGCGCCGCGACCGAGGGCTACGGCGCGCAGGTGATCCCCTACGACCCGGAAACCGGCGACCGCCGGGCCATTGCCGAAGCGTTGGCCGCCGAGCATGGCTACACCCTCGTGCCGCCCTACGATCACCCACAGATCATCGCCGGGCAGGGCACGGCGGCACTGGAGTTGTTCGAGCAGGTGGGCGCGCTGGACGCGCTGTTGGTGCCATGCGGTGGGGGCGGGTTGCTCAGCGGATCGGCGATTGCGGCCAAAGGGGTGGCACCCGCCTGCCAGGTGATCGGCATCGAGCCGGAAGTGGCCGACGATGCGACGCGCTCCTTCCACACGGGCGTGCTGCACACTGTCCACAACCCGCCGACCATCGCCGATGGGACGCGCACACCGTCTTTGGGCGTGCTGACCTTCCCGCTGGTGCGCGCCTATGTGGACGATATGCGCACGGTCAGCGAGGCGGCCATCGTTGCGGCGGTGCGCTTCCTGCTGTTTCGGGCCAAGATTCTCGTCGAGCCATCGGGGGCATTGGGCGTGGCTGCGCTGCTCAGCGGAGCAGTACGCGCTGTCGGGCGCGTGGGCGTGATTCTGAGTGGCGGCAACGTGGACATGGCCACGCTGCGCGCCATTCTGGAACAGGATGGAGAACTGCCCGGCTTCGCTGGTGATTGACCATTCTCCATCCTCTCGCTAGAATGAGGCTTACTGGTGTGTGAGGCCCGGAGTTGAGAGCGCATGACACCGCTGACCCCTGAAGAGATTGAGCGCGCGGCCAGGCTCATGCAGGATACCATCGTCTCCACTGAGAAGGTGCGCGATGGGCTGCGCGACGACGAGGCGATCCCTTTCGTCGAATGGGGGTTGGCGCGCGCCAGGCAGCTTGCTGCGCGGCTGGCAGCGACGGATCAGCTTGCCACCGACGAAGAGCAGATCGCCGACCAGGGCTATGGGCTGGCGCGCCTGATGACTCGCCTCAACTGGCTGGTGACCTACCGTTTCAAGAAGGACGCGGCCTGGCTGACGCGCACGTTTCAAATGGTCAACCAGCTCAGCCGCGAATTGTACGGTGAGGAGGCTCCCGTCTTCAGCGACGAGGAGATCGCGGCGTGGTTGGCCGGGCATGGGGATCGCTCCAACGCCGACCTGCTGCGCGACCTGATCGCCCGCCTGACGCCCCCAACGCCGCCCGACAGCACGCCCGGCGGTGAGTCGCCCGCGCCCGCGCCCCCCCTGCCCGGACGTCCCTCGCCTGCGCCTCAGGAACCCGACTCGCCACCATCCCCAGGAGAGACACATGGATAGCAGCAGCCGGCGCCGCCGCCGCCCGCCCACCCGTTCCAAAACCCGGCGCGTCACGCTGGGCGGGACCACAGGCATTATCCTCATCGCCATTGTCTTGTTTGTCCAGTACGGGTTGGGCATTGACGTACTCCACACCGAGACCGACACAAGCGATGAGCCGCCCGCTGCTGAGGTTATTGAGCCGGTCGAGGTTGCCTCAGGGTCTCTGGTAAGCATTCCCGGCGGGTACGATGGCGGCTGGTTCCAGCTTTACTTCTCGTCGCCCGTTGCGTCGCAGGACGAGGCGGATTTTCACGGCTCGCCGGTCGAAGCGGCGCTGGTTGCTGCCCTGGATGGCGCGCAGCAGACAGTGGATGTAGCCATCTACGAGTTGGAGTCGCAGCCAGTCACCGACGCGCTGATCCGCGCTGCGGAGCGGGGGGTGCGGGTGCGCGTGGTGACGGATGGCGAGTACGGCCTGGAAAGCCCCGACGCCACCTTCGACCAGCTTGAGCTGGCCGGCATCCCCATCGTCTCGGACGGGGCGCGGCGCGGCTACATGCACAACAAGTTTGTAGTCATTGACGGCCTGTACGTCTGGACCGGCTCGACCAACCTTAAGCCCAACGCCTTCTACCGCAACAACAATAACGCCATGCTCATCCGCTCCAGCCGCCTGGCGCAGAACTACACCGCCGAGTTTGAGGAATTGTTCGCCGGGCAGTTCGGCAGGTCGTCGCCCCAAACCGTCCCCAACCAGACCGTGACCGTTGACGGCACGCGCATCGAGACGTACTTCGAGTCCGAGGGCGATATAGCCGCGCGCCTGGCCGAACTTATCAGCGAGGCGCAGTCGGTGCGCTTCATGGCCTTCTCGTTCACCGAAAGCCTGGAATGGACAGAGGACGGTACGCCGCGCAGCGTGATGTTGCTGCTGCGCGACCGCGCCCAGGCGGGGGCGCTCGACGTGCGCGGAATTATCGAGGCGAGCAGCCGCAGCCAGGTCAAGCCGCTGCTGTGCGCCGGGCTGGACGTGCGCCAGGATGGGAATCCTAACGTGATGCACCATAAAGTCTTCATTTTCGACGACTCAATAGTGGCGATGGGATCGTTCAACTTTTCGAGCCGGGCGGCCAACGACAACGACGAGAATATGCTGATCATCCACAACCCGGCTATCGCACGCGCCTATCTGGAGGAATTCAACCGGCTGTGGGCCGAATCTCAGGTAATCTCCGCATCGGCGTTCGAGTGCTGACAAGAAGTGGCTGGTGATCATGACAGAAGCAGGCAGCTCCCCCTCCCAAGAAGTGCTGCGCAGCTTGCGGCTCCTGCGCAGCCCCGATCCAGAAGACCGCAAGCGTGCCATCCGGTTCTTAAGCACCATGCGCAGCGATCCGCGTGTGCAGCAGGTCTTCGAGCATATGTACAAGAAGGACCCCGACCCCTCGGTGCGCCAGCTTGCCTGGCGGGCCATCTGGCCGGCGGACCCCTCGGTGCCGGCCCCCGCGCCGCGCCAAGAGTCGCCATCCTTCGAGCTAACTCCTGAGCCAACGCTGGCCGAACTAGCGCCGCCCGCCGCTGCGCCGCCGCCAGTGGTACGTCGGTCTCCCCGGCACGAAGGTAGAGCCTGGCGGCAGCCCTTCCTGCTCAACCCGTCCAACGCCCCGCTCATCGAGCAGGAGCGCGCCCGCCGCGCCAGGCGCAAGAAGACCGCCCGCTGGACATTTCGCCTGGGGGCGTTGCTCCTGCTGCTGATGGCGGTGCTGTGGGGCGTGCTGGTGCCGGAGTGGGTGCGCTGGTTCGCGTTCGAGCGAGATGGCGTCACTGTCGCGGCATCTATCACCGAGATTGTCGAAGACGGCGATCGCTACACCGTGCGCTACCGCTACCCGGTGGGCGAGCAGGAATACGTGGGCGAGCAGCAGCTCACCGAGTCCGCTTACAAGGCGCTGGCGGACGATGAGACGGTGTTCGCAACGTATCTGCCAGAAGATCCCGCTGACGTGCGGCTGGACGCAGAAAGCCCGCAGGACCGCTTCCGCAACTGGCTGACGGCGGTAGTGGCCGGGCTGACTCTGGCGGCGCTGCTGATGCTGCTCTCGGCGGTGCTGCGCCGGCGGCGCGCCCTGCGCATTGTGCCCCCAGCCGTGCTCACCGGGCAGGTGATCGCCTGCGAGGGCGCGCTGGATGACGAGGGCGATTTCAAGGTCAAGGTGCGCTTCCGCTTCCGCACCCCGCAAGGGCAGACGCTCACCGGGCAGGCGCGGCAGATTCGCAACGACCTGCGCGACCGCCCGCTGCCGCCCGGCGGATCGCCGGTCGCTGTCTATTACCGGCACGAGCAGTCCTACCGGCTGCTGTAAGCCTCGCCCGGCACGGTTGAGACGCAGGCCGGAAACAGCGTAGGGGGCGTTGCACGAAAACAGACTTCCGAAGTTTGGCAAACTTCGGAAGTCTGGGGGGGCGTATGCGATACGCTCCATGTGCACCAACTTAAGGCTCCTGGGTGCGCGGTACGGGCGTCAGGCTCCTCCCCCTGGCCCTCTCCCCGGCAGAGCCAGGGAGGGGGGAAACATCCCGTCGGGCGATCAAAGTCCCCCTCTCTAGCTCGGCTGGAGAGGGGGATTGAGGGGCTGAGGCGCAGGCGCTCGGCGATCAGACTTCCGAAGTTTCTGAAAACTTCGGAAGTCTGGCATTTGAGCGCCGGCATGTGTAGGGGCAGGTTTGCAAACCCGCCCCTACAAACAGTTCGGGGGCGGACAGCAGCGTGAGAAGCATTGAGAGGGCGACCGATCAACCTCACCCCCTGGCCTCGCGGCGCTCGGCCTTTCCCCCTCTCCAACGTGGAGAGGGGGAGGCGAGGCGCGCCAGCGCCGAGCGGGGGTGAGGTAAAGTGAAGACCTGCCCCAGACTATAAGCCGATCTCAACGCCTGTCCGTCCCCTCTCCACCACGTGGGGAGGGGATTTAGGGGTGGGGGCTACTACACACCATCACCTTGCCCATCTCAAGGATTCTCATCTGCCTGTCCGCCCCTGAACTTCGCCGGCGAAGAGAGGGGGGAGGTAGAGCAGCGCGTCAGGTAGCGGCGCTT
>JAGPFT010000073.1 GCA_018056405.1 Anaerolineae bacterium | reverse complement strand
TCTCAACCGATCCATCACAGAGCGCGCAGTGGTCGCAGAGAAAGCCTCAGAGCTTTTCCGACTTTCCCCTCCGCGCCCTCGTCATCTCAGCGGCTCAAGATCACTGCCCCAAAAAGCGAATGCACCCAGATTTCCGCAACTGACTCGCCTCAAATCGTAGTAAGGCTTATACTGGGAGAGAATCGTCGGCAGAAGACAACCCTGGTCTCCGGTGACTGGCATGTGCCAGACCCGCCCAGCCTACCGCCGCCACTCACGCCCGCTGCCAGCTTGTGCGGCGCGGTGAAGAGTGGCGGCGGCTGCCAGATGGTTCTATCTTGGAGTTCCAACCCCTATCGTATGTGGGCGCGTGACTATCCAACCCGCAGCGGGTGAGTCCGGCCCGGTGAAGGAGAGAGAGAATGATGAAGCATGTCACGCAGTCGTTCGTGTTGTTGACCAGCCTGGCTGTGCTTGTGGCTGCGCTGGCCTTTCTGCCAGCCGGAGCCGCCGATGCCCGGCAGGAGGCGACACCCACCACAGGAGTGCTCAGCGAGGGGGTGTTCCCCAGCCCCACGCCAGCGGGTGGTGGGGGCGCGGGGGGCCTGCTCATCCCGACCAACACGCCATCCGGTGGTCTGCTCATCCCCACCAGCACGCCATCCAGCGGCCTGCTCATCCCGACGAGCACGCCGTCCGGCGGCCTGCTCATCCCTACCAGCACGCCCGCGCCCAGCGAGCCGTCCTTCCCGCCGCTGAGCCAGGACGACCTGGCCGACATCAATTTGCAGCCGGCGGATGTGCCCGCCGATTTCGCCGCCAATCAGCAGGTTGAGCCGTTCACGGCGGAGGGGATGATCACCGCCCTGAACGACGCCGGCATGACAGCGCAGGCCGCCTCTTTCCAGGAGATCGTCGCCACGTATGGTTGGCAGAACTCCATCGGGATCACCTATACCTCGTGCCAGCCCACCCTGCCCATCAGCGAGATCTACAGCGAAGTCGGGCAATTCGTCGGGTCAGCCGAAGGCCGCGCTTTCTTCGACGATCCCCAGGTGCAGGACTTCTTCACCGCGCTGGGGTACACCCTGGCTCCGGCTGAGACCGTGCACGGCTGGCGCGCCACCCTCGGCCCCGACGCCGGAACCTGCTTCGCCCAGGAAACCAAGTATGGCCTTTTCTTCGAGTACTGGGGGCTGTTTATTACCGTCTCCATGACCGCCGATGCCAATACCGACCCTGCCCTGGTCAACGGCCTGGTTGACCAGCTTGCCATGCAGGTCGTGGCTCATGCCGACGCGATGGCTTCCACGCCGTTCCCGCCCACGCCGACGCCGGGCGCAGTCGTGGTGGTGGTGCCAACACCGGCCATTGTGGTGCCCCCCACCCCCACGCCCGAAGCCGCGCGCGCCACGCTGCAGGACATCGGGCCGATCATGCCAACGATGGACGAGCTGGGCATGGACTCGCCGCCCTGGAAACGCGACCAGACCCTCAGTGGCACTTACACGTTTGACCAGCTTGTGTCGCTCTTCCAGTCAGGGGGGATGACCGATATCGCCAACGCCATCCAGCAGGCCGGGCAGCGCACTGGCCTGATCGGCCAGGTGTCGTACCTGTGGAACACCGGGACAACCTGCGGCGATCCGGCGCTGCTGGATGTAGAGATTGACATCGCGCTGTTCAACGACGCGCAGGGATCAGTCGCGTACATAAATGATGCCGCCATCCAGCAGGCGTGGCTCAACACAGGGGTGTTCGGCAGCATCAGGCCAAGCGGACAGGGCCAGTTGTGGGAAGGTGGCACAGACTACCACCGCTGTGGTACGGCTATTTTCCGCAACTGGGTCGTGTCGCACGACCGTTTCATGGTCATGGTTGCGCTAACAGCGTCGGCCTCCACCGATCCCAATGAAGTGGTGACCATCGCCCAGAATATCGCCGCCTTCACCGTCGAGAAAATCAAGGGGGCCGGGCTGCAATAGCGCCAGCCCCGACCACACCGTCACTCGTTGCCGCCCGCGCCACACTTGCCCTGCGCGGGCGGTTTGCTTGCGTGAGGCTGGCGAACAGCCTCACCCCCAGCCTCGCGGCGCTCGGCTTGCCCCCTCTCCACGGCATGGAGAGGGGGCGGCGAGGCCCGCGTCAGTGGGCCGAGCGGGGGTGAGGCTAACCCGCGCTCGCGGCGATTGCTCCGCCCCCTGCCAGCGGGTGCACGAACAACTTATTGCTAGGGGAGGTTCAGGAATGCTCACTGAACGCCTCCCCCCTCAATCCCGACGACCCGCAGGTGGCTCTTCCCTTCTCCTGGCTTTGCTGGGGGAAGGGGCCGGGGGATAGGGGCGTTCTGGTGATTGCCCTACGCTCGACCGATTCTCCCTTGCGTGTCTTGCCATATCACTTATACTAATAGATAAATGTAGCGTTCACGATTCGTGGCCTGTGGCTGCGGCAGTCTTTGTCTCACTATCTTGCTCTCCCTGCGTTCGCGCCGACTTACTGAACCGTCCACACAGACCGTTTGGGCACTCTGTCAGGCTAGACTATCCCCGTCCGTTCAAGCTCTGACACCTGCCTGCGCCACCCGCGCACCCAGGGCCAGGCAAAGGAGAGACATCTGTGAAACCGCCCGTCCTCAAGACCCTCTTCTTCTCAGTCGTGCTGGCTTTCGTGCTCGTTGCGCTGGCCCTGCAACCGCCTGGCTACGCCAGCGCACAGGGCGACCAAACACCTACGCTCCCAGCGGTGATGGAGGGCACCCCCGCAGGTACTCCCCAGAACGGCGGCGGCCTGCTCATCCCCACCAGCACACCATCCGGAGGCCTGCTCATCCCGACGAGCACGCCGTCCGGCGGCCTGCTCATCCCGACCAGCACCCCCGCCCCTACCGAACCATCCTTCCCGCCGCTCACCGATGCCCAACTGACGGCCATTAACCTGCAGCCAGCAGATGTGCCCGCCGATTTCGCCGCCAACCAGACCACCGATACCTTCACAACCGAGAGCATGATGGCCGGCCTGACCCAGGCGGGCAGCCCGGAGCTGGCCACGGCCCTGCAACAGATATCGGCCACCTACGGCTGGCAGCGCTCGGTTGGCGTCAACTACACCTCCTGCCAGACCAGCGTACCCATCAGCGAAATCTACAGCGACGTGGGCCAGTTCAGCGATCCCGCCGCCGGACGCGCCTTCTTTGCCGACCCGCAGGTGCAGGCGTTCTTCGTCGGGCTGGGTTACGAACTGACCCCTGCCGAGCAAGTGCATGGCTGGCAGGACACCCGAATCCTTGAAGAAAGCACCTGTTTCGCCCAGGAGACTGAGTACTGGGTCTTCATGGAATACTGGGGCCTGCTGATCACCGTCTCCATGACCGCCGATGCCCACACCGACCCGCAGCTTGTCTGGAACCTGGTTAATCAACTGGTCGGCGCTGTCCTGGCCCACGCCGACGCCCAGGCGACACAGCCCTTCCCACCTACCCCGACGCCGGCCGCTGTCGTGCTTCAACCCACGCCGACCATCCCCTTGCTGCAAACGCCAGCAGGCCCGATCCTGCCGAAGCCCCCGACGCCTACCGAAGCGGCGAAGCTCGCCACCCTGGACGACATCGCCGCGGCCATGCCCACGATCAGCGATCTGGAACTGCAATCGCCTCCCTGGGCGCTGGACAACATGACCAGCGGCACTTTCACGGCCAGCCAGGTCGTCGCGGGGTTGCAGTCTGGTGGGATGTACGAGCTGGCCAATGCCGTGCTCAGCGCAGGGCAGCAGGCAGGGTTCGTCGGGCAGGTCATCCGCCTGTGGTCTACGGGCCTGGACTGTTCGATGGCTGTGCAAGACCTGCAGATCACCGTCGCCCTCTTCAACGATAGCCAGGGATCGGTCACGTACATGAACGATGCCTGGATGCAGCAAGCCTGGCTGAATTCTGGTCTCTTCACGAGCATCACGCCCTACAGAACAGATAACAACGTCATGGGCCAGCTCTGGATCGGCGGCACCACCTTCGACCCCTGCGGGCCGGTCGCCTATCGCGCGTTGGTCGTGCCGCATGGCCGCTTCCTGATCACGGTGTTTAGCATCTCCAACCTCTCCGCTGACTTCGAAAGCCTGGACGATGCGAACGAATACGTGATCGAGTTCACCATCGAGAAGCTCGAGGGGGCCGGGCTGCAATAGCGCCAGCCCTGGCCCGCAGCAATCACCGCCACACGCTGCCGCCTGCGCCTCTTCTCCAAGGTGCGGGCGGCAGTCTGACTCGCGTGACGCTGGCGAAAAGCCTCACCCCCAGCCTCGCGGCGCTCGGCTTGCCCCCTCTCCACGGCGTGGAGAGGGGGCGGCGAGGCCCGCGTCAGTGGGCCGAGCGGGGGTGAGGCTAGGCTGCGCCACACTTGCCCTGCGCGGGCGGCTGGCGTATAAAAGAGGGAGTACGCGCCGCGACCGGGCGCGCTCATTCAGGCTGGATCGCGTGGCGCACGCGCAGGAGGCTTCTCATGCATCATCTCACCCGACTTGTACCCGGCGTCCGGCACTGGCCGGTAGTGATCGCTTTGCTGGCGCTGCTGGTCGCGGCAAGCGGGCCGGCCCTGGCCGCCCGCCCTCTGGCCCAGACTGGCGTGCTGCGCATCGGTTATCTCGGCGTCGCTGGCTCCGACCTGGCCAAAGGCGCACAGCTTGCCATTGACCAGATCAACGGCGTGGGCGGTTTCCAGGTGGCGGAGCGCGGCACGGTGCAGCTTGAGTTGATCGCGCTGGCCGCACCGCCCACCGCCGAGTCCCTGGCCACTGATGCCAATGCCCTCATCGCCCAGGGCGTCGTGGCGCTGCTCGGCCCGGACGACAATAGCGCGCTCACCGCCGACACCGTGCCGGCGCTCACTGCGGCGGGCCTGCCCGTGCTGACCGCCGCGACCGCCGATGTCCTCACTCGTGACGATGCCACCAACATCCTGCTGCGCATCTGCGCCCCCGAACGGTTGTACAGCCAGGCATTGGCCGCCGTCCTGCTCGACGACCTGAGCCTGACTTCGTTCGCCCTGGTGCAGACCAACGTCGAGTCCACCGAGGCGCTGCTCGCCTTCGAGGGTGTCTTGACCGAGCGCGGCATTGTCCCCGCTGCGCGCCTGCAACTGGCCGACACAGCGGGGCTGCTCGACCCGTCACGCACTCTGCTTGAACTGAACCCGGAGGCCGTCGTCATGTGGGGCGCGCCGCAGGATGCAGCCAACCTGCTCAGCCTGCTGCGCAAAGGCGGTTGGACGGGGCAGTTCGCCTATCGCCACGCCGAAGAAGCCGTCCGCGCTGGCGCTCTCAGCAAAGCGCTGGCTGCCGGAGTCATCGGCGTGACCAACTGGTCGTATGCCTATCCGGGCCGGGCGTCGAGCATCTTTCTGGAGGACTACCTGCTGGCCTACGGGCAGGTGCCGGGGCCGCTGACCGCTGCCGGCTATGACGCCATCTGGGCGCTGCGCGCCGCGCTGATGGCGGGCGGTGCCGCGCCGGAAGCGTTGACCGCCACACTGCTCGGCGCAGAGCCGCGCAACCTGGTGGGGGGCACGCTGCGCCCCGCCGACTTCGGCGACGGAGATCTGATCCGCGTGGTGATGGTCTACCGGCTGAACGCAGGCGGCGCGCCAACGGTCGTCGCTCGCTTCGACGACGGGCAGCCCGTCGCGATTGAGGAGGCGGGCACGTGATCGGTGCCCGCTTACCTCACCTCTACCACACGCGGAGGGGGATTTCGAAATCTGGATTGCGAATTGCGAATTGCGAATTGAAAAATCCTCTCTCCACACGCGAAGAGGAGGCTTGGCCACACAATGACTCCCTTGCTCCGTAAACCGGGAGGGGGTCAGGCTGCCCGCCAGTGACCGCGAAGCAGGCCAGGGCTGACTCCCTCAATCGTCCTCACCTTATTCCTGCTTGTTCTCACGTCTTTGCCCCTTGCGAGACCATGAGGCATTTTGGGAGGAGTGACATGACAAAGCGATGGCGAACGATGGGCGTTGGTCTGGCGGCGGCGCTGGCACTGACTGCCATGCCCGTCGCGGTTCAGGGTGAGGTCTTATTTGACGGGCCTGCCAGGGCTTTCTGGCAGGAACAAGCTGTTCTAGTCTATGGGGAGCCGGTAGAAGGGGCGATTAACAATCGAACCTTCAGCCAGGCATGGGCCTTGCAGACAGAGGCTGCCGACCGCATCCGCGTGTGGGTTGAGCGTCTGGAGGGCAATCTCATCCCTGATGTGTCGTTGCAGGATGCGACGGGAAGCGTCCTGGCTCGCAGCCAGGCGGACGATACCAGAGCGCTAGCGGTCATCAGAGATCACAAGCTGCCTGGGCCTGGTACGTACCAGGTTGTGGTCGGGCGCGACCGGGGCGAGACGGGCGAAACGAGCGGCACTTATCGCCTGACCGTTGAGGTGCTCGGCACGGGCACTGATCATCCGAACAACACAGCGATCAGCGGCGCCGTTGAGCTTGACACGCCGGTGAGCGGCGAACTGACGCCAGAGCATTGGCGGCATGTCTACACCCTGGACGGCGTGCTCGGCGACCTGATCCTGGTTAGTGCATCGCGGCAGAGCGGCACGCTGCTGCCCAGGGTGGAATTGCAGGATGCCAATGGGCAATCGCTGGGCACCGGCAACGTGGACGAGCAGGGTGTCACGGCCCGTTTCGGCCCGTTCGAGCTGCGAGCCGCCGGCCAATTCCGGGTGCTCGTCTACCGCGACCGGGGCATTGATGGCGATACAGCCGGCGCGTATGAGCTGACCGTAACCCTCCTGGGGTCGGGCGAGAACAGCGCGCGCCTGGCAATCCCGCCGAAGGCGCTCGAAGCCTATGATGTGGCAGTGCAGGGTGCGATCAGCAACGAGCGCTGGTACGAAGACTGGCAGTTCACGGCCTCTGCCGCAGACCTGATCACGATTGCCGTTGCGCGCCTGCCCGGTCCCGCCAACACCCTCAGGCCACAGGTATTCCTGTTGGGCGGGGCGGCGCAGGAACTGGCGCGCGCCAACCCTGACTCAACGGGTGCAGCCGCCACTCTGGAGCGCTTCAAGCTCCCATCACCGGGTACGTACACCGTGCGCGTCGTCCGCGATCGAGGCAAAGCGGGGGTGACCAGCGGGCAGTACGAATTGCGCATAACCCTGGTTGGGGCGGGCGAGGGCAGCCCTACGCTGGCTGCTGCCAGCGGAGCTATACAGACTGGCGTGCCGGTCGAGGGCGAGATCACCAACACGCGCTGGGCGGACACCTGGACCTACAGCGGTCAGGCAGGTGAGGTGATAGACATCATCGTCACCCGCACAGAGGGCACGCTGATCCCGCGCATTGACATCCTGGACGCCAACCGGCAGCCGCTGCGCAACGCCCAGCCCTCCCCCACGGCCGATACGGCGATCCTTCAGCGCTACCAGCTCCCGGCCAGCGCCGGGTACTACGTCGTGGTATCGCGCGACAAGGGCCAGCAGGGCGCGACCGCCGGCACTTACAGCCTGGTGGTGAAGCTCAGCGAATAGCCGCGTCGTCTTCGGAAGAAGCCGAGCCATATGAGAATCAGGGGCGCATGGTCATGTGCGCCCCATGCGCGTCAAGTTAAGGCTTCTGGGGGCGTGGTATGGGCAGAAGGCCCCTCCTCCTGGCCCCCTCCCCGGCAGAGCCAGGGAGGGGGAAGATACGGCGTCTGCGGTCGAAGTCCCCCTCTCTAGCTCGGCTGGAGAGGGGGATTGAGGGGGAGAGGCCTGTACAGGCGGCGATCAGACTTCCGAAGTTTCTGAAAACTTCGGAAGTCTTAGTGCGGCAGAAAGCCCCTCCCGCTGGCTCCCTCTCCGGGAAAGCCAGTCCAGGGGCGGACAGCAGCGTGAGAAGCATTGAGAGGGCGACCGATCAACCTCACCCCCTGGCCTCGCTGCGCTCGGCCTTTCCCCCTCTCCAACGTGGAGAGGGGGCGGCGAGGCGCGTCAGCGCCGAGCAGGGGGTGAGGTCTGTATTTCGGCGGAAGGCCCCTCCCCCTGGCCCCCTCCCCGGCAAAGCCAGAGAGGGGGAAGATACGGCGTCTGCGGTCGAAGTCCCCCTCTCTAGCTCTGCTGGAGAGGGGGATTTAGGGGGTGAGGCCCGCAGGGGCGCATGGTCATGTGCGCCCCTGGTGCGTCTTGGGCGAGAATGCTCTGCTCAGCGGCGCAACTCGTACTGCTATGCCCCATCCTCCCCCGCAACCCCATTCTCCGGCAAGCCGTCCAGCACCTCGGCGAGCGCCTCCGCCGTGGTGACCGGGGCCGCGCAGACGAAGTTCTCGCACACGTAAGCGGCGGGCGCGCCGTCGCGCAAGGTGCGCGTGCGCAGCAGCGCCGGCATCGCGCCGGACTCCGCGTTCGACGGGGAGAGCGCCAGCACCGCCAGCGGGCGGTATCGGGCGCGCACCACGTCGAGCAGGGCCACCGTGCGCGCGTCCGCCGGATCGCCGATGATGGCGATTTCCAGTGGGCGGCGCAGGGCCATGTCCAGCCCGATCAGAATCTCGCCGAAGGCCAGCGGGTACTCGGCCAGTGCCGACCCCAGCGCCCGGTAGACGCTCAGCGCGGCGTCCTCGTAGCGCGTCTCCGCCGTGTAGCCGGTCAGCCGCAGCAGTTCGTAGGCGATCATGGCGCTGCCGGAGGGCGTGGCATCGTCCTGCACGCTGCGTGGGCGGACGATCAGCGCCTCGTGATCGTCGCTGGTGTCGTAGAAGCCGCCGTCTTCGGCGCGGAAATGCTTGAGCGCGAGGTCGGCCAAGCGCTGCGCCTCGCTGAACCAGTGCTTGTCGAACGTCGCCTGGTATAGCTCCAGCAGCCCGCCAATCACGTGGGCGTAGTCTTCCAGGTAGCCGTTGATCTTGCTCGCGCCGTCTTTGTGCGCCCGCCACAGCCGCCCGTCCGGGCCGACCATCTCGCGCAGCAGGAAGTGCGCGTTGGCAAGCGCTGCCTCGAGATAATCATCCGCGCCCAGCACACGCGCCGCCTCCGCGAAGGCAGCGAGCATCATCCCGTTCCAGGCGGTGATGATCTTCTCGTCGCGGGCCGGGGCCACACGGTTCTTGCGCAGCGTGAACAGCACCGCTTTGGCCGCCGCAACATCATCGCGCATCTGCTCGACGGACAGCCCATGCCGCACGGCAACCCGTTCCAGCATGTCGGCGGCGTGCAGGATGTTCTTGCCCTCGAAGTTGCCCTCGTCGGTGACGCCCCAGTAGGCCAGCAGCGCGTCCACCTTGCCCACCACGCCATCCAGCGCCGCCCGAATCTCGTCCGCCGTCCAGACGAAGAACCGGCCCTCTTCGCCCTCAGAGTCGGCGTCTTGCGTGCTGTAGAAGCCGCCATCCGGCGCGGTCATCTCGCGCAGCACGTAGTCGAGCGTATCCTCGGCGATCTCGCGCAGGAACGGATCGCCGCTGATCTGCCAGCCATGCAGATAAACGCGGCTGAGCAGCGCGTTGTCATAGAGCATCTTCTCGAAGTGTGGCAC
>JAGPFT010000072.1 GCA_018056405.1 Anaerolineae bacterium | reverse complement strand
CCTCAGAGCTTTTCCGACTTTCCCCTCCGCGCCCTCGTCATCTCAGCGGCTCAAGATCACTGCCCCAAAAGCGAATGCACCCCCTTTACACGTCCGCATGTTGCCCCCAGGAGCGCGGCCCCATGCCCCGACCGCGCTCCCTACGCCCGCGCCGCCCCTCACCACCACAGCGGCGTGAACTCGCGGCGCATGATCGCCTGCACCCATAGGCTGTAGAGCCGCCCGGCGCTCAGGAAGTGCCCCCCCGCGTCGCTGCGCTCGGCGGGCAGCGGGTAGCGCGCCTCGACCAGGGCTACGGCCAGCCCGTCCGCCTCGCGCTCGATCACGGACGCGCTCACCGTCGCGCCGAACTCCTCGGCCAGCACGATGTCGGGCCGCGTGGAGAGCCGGAAGTCCGCGATGCGCGTGGCCAGCACGTCGGCGGCGGCCTGCGCGGTCGGCGCGTCGGCGTAGACCAGCCCGATCAGGTGCACCTGGTCGTTCCCTTCCTGGCGGTCGGCCAGGACAGCTAACGCATACGGCGGCAGCGGGCCGAGGTCGGCGGCGGGCATCGCCAGACCTAGCTGCGCCGGGTCTCCGGCGGCTTGCAGCGCCTCCCCGCTGAAGAACAGCGCCTGGATGAGCAGGCCGTCCGGCGCGGTGATCGCCCCGGCCAGCGCGCGGTACGCCGGATCGTCGGCCAGGGAGGGCAAATTGCCCTGCGCCGCGCCGATGATGCCGTTGATCAGCGGCCAACTGCGCGCATTGGCGAGCATGTCCGGCAGCAGGGCAATGCGCGCCGCCGCGCCCAGGTGCCCGCCGAAGGGGTCGGCGGTGTCGCGATCCGCAGCCGAGATCGCCAGGTCGTCGAAGCGGTGCCAGACCGTCACCCCGCTCACGTCCGCCTGGCTGAAGTCGCGGGCCTGCAGCGCCGCGCCAATCGCCTCCGTGTCGAATTCGCCACCCAGCAGCAACCCCACGCCCGGCGGGTCGCCAAACTCCAGGCTGCGATCCACGTCGAGCAGCCACTCGAAGCCGACCGTCCCGGCCATCTGCCCGGCGCTGGGGAAGACGTAGCTCAGCGCCTCCGGGCCGGCGGCCAGGCGCGTCAGCATGGCAGGGAGCGGCACGGCGGTCATCAGCAGGTCCAGGTTGCCGAAATCGCGCAGCTTGGTGATTCCCTCGGATTCGTACAGCGCCGCATAGTCGGTGTAGCGGACGGTCGCCCAGCCGCCGTCGGCGGGGATGGCGCCCTCTGGCACGCCGGCCAGCATCGCCAGCAGCGGGGAAGGGGGCAAGTCGTCCTGGGCGAGGGCGCTCGCGCCGGGCAGGAGCACCAGCAGCAGGGCGAGGAACAGGGACAGTCGGGCAGTCATGGCATCCTCCTTAAGGGTGACGCCTAAGCTTACCCCCACCCCCTGCCAGCGGCAAGTGGCAGAGCCAGGGTCCAGGGTGCGTGCAAAACCTGTCAGGCAGTGTGGTTGTGCTCCCTGGCCTCACCCCCGCTCGGCTCACTAGCGTGGGCCTCGCCGCCCCCTCTCCACGTCGTGGAGAGGGGGCAAGCCGAGCGCAGCGAGGCTGGGGGTGAGGCTGCTGCCAGCCTCGCATGTGGCGCTGACAACCTTTGCACGCACCCGCCCCCCGCGCGCTTCCCCATCCCTCTGCCCGGCGAATGTGCTATGATCGAAAGCGTACCATCTGTGCCCGCGCACCCTGCGAAAGCGTCGCCCATGTCCATCGCCGTCTCCGCTCTTGCCAGGCTCCACCAGCAGGTCTTCGACGAGTTGCCCGATGGCATCGTCGTGGCTGCGCTGGACGGGCATGTGCTCGCCGTCAATCCGGCGCTGTGCCGGATGCTCGGCTGCGCCCGCGACGAGCTGATCGGCCTGCCGGTGAGCGCGTTCCTGGCCCTGCCGGACGAGGACGACCCCACGCCGGTGCTGGAGGCGATTCGCCAGGGGCCGGCGGTGGCGCTCAACCTGGTGCGCAAGGACGGCACGCCCGTCTCCGTTGAGCTGCGCAGCGCGCGCTTCGACCACGACACGGGGTCGCACCTGCTGATCACCATGCGCGACGTGACCGAGCAGCTTCAGCGCTACCAGCGGCTCATCCACAACGAGCACGAGAAACGCCTGATCGCCGAGGGGCTGCGCGGCATCCTCGACGTACTCAACTCCGAGCGCCCGGCGGGCGAGATTCTGGAGTACATCCTGGTCGAGGCGCAACGCCTGCTCAAGGCGGGCGCGGTGGCCATTTTTCGCTTGCGCGACGAGGGCGGTGCGCAGGTGCTCGACCTGGAAGCGGCGCGCGCGCTGCCCGCCGATTACGTGGCGCGGATGCAGGTGCCGCTGGGCGTGGGGGCCATCGGCATGGCGGTCGCCGAGCACCGGCCCATCTACGTGCCGGACATGCGCTCGGTGCTGCCCGCCTACGAACAATTGGGCGACCGGCGGCGCTATGACCTGCTGCTCAACCTGATGAAGCGGTATCGGGCGGTGCTGGCCGTGCCGTTGTGGATGCGCGACGAGATGTACGGCAGCCTGGTGCTCTACTACGCTGAGCCGCTCGACCTGGCTACCGAGGACATCGAGCTGGCCTCGGCTTTCGGCGACCAGGTGGCGCTGGCCATTGCCAACGCGCGCCTGCGCCAGCAGTTCGAGCAGGCGGCGACTCTGGCCGAGCGGCAGCGCTTGGCGCGCGAACTGCACGACGCGGTGACGCAGACGCTTTTCTCGGCCAACCTCATCGCTGAGGTGCTGCCGCAACTTCTGCAAGAGAACCCCGACGAGTTCTACCAACGGGTGGCCGACCTGCGCCGCCTGACGCGCGGCGCGCTGGCCGAGATGCGCACGCTGCTGCTCGAATTGCGGCCTGGCGCGCTGCTCGAAACCCCGCTGCGCGACCTGGTGCGCCAGCTTGTCGAGGCGATCACCGGGCGGACGCGCCTGGACGTGCAGTTCACCGCCGAGGGTGGCCAGCACGTCTATCCCGCCGAGATTCAGATGGCGCTTTACCGCATTGCCCAGGAAGCGCTGCACAACGTCGTCAAGCACGCGCGGGCCAGGACGCTGCGCGTGGCCCTGACGACCCGCCCGGCGCTCGTCCGTCTGACCGTCGAGGACGACGGGCAGGGCTTCGACCCGCAGGATGTGCCACCGGATCACTTCGGGCTGCCCATCATGCGCGAGCGGGCGGCGTCCATCGGGGCGGCGCTGGACATCACCAGCCAGTGGAACGGGGGCACGCGCGTCAGCGTGCTGTGGGGCGATTCCCCGCCAGAGGAGGGAGCATGATCCAGCCGCGCACTATTCGCGTGCTGATTGTGGACGATCACGAGATGGTCCGCACCGGGTTGGCTGCCTTCCTGCTGGTGCACCGCGACCTGGACAACGTGGGCGAGGCGGACAGCGGCGAGGAAGCGATCCGCCTGTGCGAGCACGCCTGCCCGGACGTGGTGCTGATGGATATGGTCATGCCGGGCATGGATGGCCCCGCCGCCATTCGCGCCATTCGCCGCCTGTGCCCGGCCACGCAGATCATCGCCCTGACCAGCTTCAAGGAGCAGGAGTTGGTGCAGGAGGCGATTCGGGCCGGAGCGCTGGGTTTCCTGTACAAAAATGTGTCGTCCGACGAGCTGGCCCGCGCCATCCGCGCCGCAGCCGCCGGCCAGCCGACGATGGCCCCGGAGGCGCTGCAAGCCCTGATCCACACCCAGGCAGGGCCCCTGCGCGTGGGCCACGACCTGACCGAGCGCGAGCGCGAGGTGCTGGCGTTGATGGTCAGGGGGCTGAACAACGTCGAGATCGCCGACCGGCTGGTGGTCAGCCGCTCGACGGTCAAGGTGCATGTGAGCAACATCCTGGCCAAGCTGGGTGTGAGCACCCGCACCGAGGCGGTGGCCCTGGCCGTCGAGCACAAGCTGGTGGCGGGGTGAGGGAGACCCTCTCTTCGGCGGCTGCCTTCCGTAGGGGCGTATGGCGATACGCCCCTACAGGCCTCTCCCCCTCAATCCCCCTCTCCAGCAGAGCTAGAGAGGGGGACTTTGGGTCACCGGTTGGGGCATTTCCCCCTCCCTGGCTTTGCCGGGGAGGGGGCCAGGGGGAGGGGCCTCCGAGGGGAGTGTGCCATGCCAGCCACAGGCCTCTCCCCCTCAATCCCCCTCTCCAGCAGAGCTAGAGAGGGGGACTTTGGGCCACCGGTTGGGGCATTTCCCCCTCCCTGGCTCTGCCGGCTGAGGGGGCCAGGGCTGAGGGGCGTTCCGCTCACACCACGCGCCCGGATGCCTTAACCTGGTGCACATGGGGCGTATCGCCATAGGCCCCTACGGACCTCACCCCCGCTCGGCGCTAACGCGCCTCGCTGCCCCCTCTCCGCCGGCGGAGAGGGGGCAAGCCGAGCGCAGCGAGGCTGGGGGTGAGGTAAACCAGGGCGCTGCTCTGCTGTGCTTCTACGTGGCGCGTGGTAGAAGAGAGCGCCGCCCCCGGCCCGCAGCCAGACTCTCCGAAGTCTGCGCAGACTTCGGACAGTCTCTCTCTGCACTCGCTGGGTAAGGCTCCTGTATCGGCCATGTGGCCAATGACAAATTAGGCGAGTGGCCAATACCGCTACGCGCATTCTCGGCTATGATCATTGCGATTGTGCCACAGAAAGCCTGCGGGCTGTTGTGGCACAACTGCTGATGGCCACTTGGCCAGAGCCTCAGGTGAGGGGAATTAGCGCAACGGGAAAAGGGAGACATACGCGATGGAAGAGACCCGCATGGTTGAGTCTGAGGAGCCTCCTGGGCCTGCTACGGCGACGCCTGTTGCCGAGCCTCCAGCAGGTATGCCGGTCCTGGCAGCCACGCCACGACCGGCCATCTGGGCAGATGTCCCCGACGAGCAATGGAACGACTGGCGCTGGCAGCTTGCCCACCGCCTGAACACGCTGGACGATCTGGCTCAGATCATCACCCTGACCCCCGAAGAGATCGAAGGACTGACCGCCGAGAACCGCTTCCGGGTGGACATTACGCCGTACTTCGCCAGCCTGATAGACCCCGATGATCCGCGCTGCCCGGTGCGCCGCCAGGTGATTCCCCTGGGGCGCGAGTTGCAGGCCTTCGAGGGCATGATGGAAGACAGCCTGGCCGAAGACCGGCACAGCCCGGTGCCCGGCCTGGTGCACCGCTACCCGGATCGCGTACTGATGCTGCTGACGACGCAGTGCGCCAGCTATTGCCGCTACTGCACGCGCAGCCGCATCGTCGGCAACCCCGGCGCGAACTTCAGCCGCGCCGAGTTCGACTTGCAGCTTGATTACCTGCGCCGCACGCCGCAGGTGCGCGACGTGCTGCTCAGCGGCGGCGACCCGCTCACCCTGGCCCCCAAAGTGCTGGAGTACATCCTGTCCAGCCTGCGCGCCATCGAGCACATCGAGATCATTCGCATCGGCAGCCGCGTGCCGGTCTTCCTGCCGCAGCGCATCACCGACGACTTCGCCGAGATGTTGGGCCGCTACCACCCGCTGTGGCTGAACATTCACGTCAACCATCCCAAGGAGATCACGCCGGAACTGAGCCGGGCGCTGGACAAGCTGGCCCGCGCGGGCATCCCCCTGGGCAACCAGAGCGTGCTGCTGGCCGGCATCAACGACAGCGTGAATATCCAGCGTGAGCTGGTACACAAGCTGGTGCGCAACCGCGTGCGCCCCTACTACCTCTATCAGTGCGATCTGGTGAAGGGCGCGGGGCACTTCCGCACGACGGTGGCCAAGGGTATTGAGATCATCGAGGGGCTGCGCGGGCACACCAGCGGCTATGCCGTCCCGACGTATGTCGTGGATGCGCCCGGCGGCGGCGGCAAGATTCCGGTCATGCCTCAATACCTGATCAGCCAGGCACCCGGCAAGGTCGTGCTGCGCAACTACGAGGGCTACATCACCACCTACGACGAGCCGCTGGACTACGACCCGCACGCCATTGACCACCTCGACCGCCAGACCGCGCACCGCTCGGAAGCGGGGCAGGCGGGCGTCTCTGGTCTGCTGGACGGGCGGGTCAGCGCGCTCAAGCCGGAAGGCTTCGACGAGATTCACCGGCGCGATGGCATCCAGCACCGCCTGAACGCTAACGAGCAGAAGTGGCAGCGCTTCCACATGGGCGAGGCGCTGGGCGCGGAGGCGCAGGCCGCGCAGCCCGGCAATGGCCACGCGAACGGCGGCAGGCCGAATGGCAAGCACAACGGCAACGGAAATGGTCACGGCAAGTGCCGCAACGGTCAATCGCACCCCGACGGAGAAGCCTAGTCCGATGCGGATCGCAGTCCTGGCCAACCTGAAGAAGAACGCGCCCCGCTGGGAGGGGATGCCCGACGACCAGTGGGACGATCTGGACAGCTTGCGCACTGTTGAGGCCATTGTCGAGGCGCTGCGCAACGGTGGCCACGAAGCCGAGTTCATCGAGGCGAGCATCCACCCGCCCCACGATGTCATCGAGCGCCTGCGCGCCTACCAGCCGGATTTGTGCTTCAACATCGCCGAGAGTCACTTCGGCGATGGGCGGGAGTCGCAGATTCCGGGCATCCTGGAAATGCTGCGCCTGCCCTACACCGGCAGCAAGGTGCTCACCCTGGCGGTGGCCCTCGACAAGCCGACGACCAAGCGCCTGCTGAAGTATCATGGCCTGCCCACGCCGCAGTTCCAGGTTTTCGAGGGGGCCGATGCGCCACTGGGCGCTGACCTGCTTGACGCGCGCGGCGATCTGCGCTTCCCGATGTTCATCAAGCCCAGCCGCGAAGGGACGAGCATGGGCATCAGCGCCGAATGTATTGTGCGCTCGGTGGACGAGCTGCGCGCTCAGGTGGATAAGCAGCTCGGTCTCTACCAGCAGCCGATCCTGGTCGAGCGCTATATCGAAGGGCGCGAGATCACGGTGGGCATGGTCGGCAACCTCAGTCCGGCAGACCGGCGGATCGCCGAGGGTGCGCTGGCCGACACGCTGCCTGTGGGCCTCACCTTCCTGCCGCCGATGGAGATTGACCTGACCTACTTCGCCCAGTCCGAAGACCAGCTTTACACCAACCGCATCAAGACGGAGTGGGCGGAGACGTTCGACATCTACCTCTGCCCGGCGCAGATTGACCCGGCGCTGGAACGCCGGCTGAAGGTGTTGGCCGGCAATGTCTTCCGCGTGTTGGACTGCAAGGACGTGGCGCGGGTGGACTTCCGCATTGACGCGGAGGATGGCGAGCCGTACATCCTGGAGATCAACACGCTGCCTGGCCTCAACCCCGACCTGAGCGATCTGTGGCTGCAGGCACGGGCGGCGGGTTGGAGCTACGACCGGCTGATCAACACCATCGCTGAGCTGGCTGCCGAGCGGCAGGGCATCGCCCGGCGAGAAGGGGCGTGGGCACGATAGTGACTGGTCTGAGGGTAGGGCAGGGACGGTCGGCCTGCGAGTCGGGTGGTTCGCCGGCGCTGGCCGGCACGTCGCGCGTCCTGGTGATCGAGGCCCATCCCGATGTGCGCGACGCGCTGCGCGTGCTGCTGCAACGCCAGCACGCAGCGCCGCTGGAAGTGGTAGGCATTCTGGACACGCTGGACTGCCTGCCCGACATGATCGCCCGGCTGCGGCCCACTCTGCTGCTGATGGATTGGGAGCTTGCGGCGTCGCAGAAGGCCACGTTGGCGACGATTCGCGCGCGCTTTCCTGGCGTAAACATCCTGGCGCTCAGCATCAAGCCGGAGATGCGCCAGACAGCGCTGAAGGCCGGCGCGGATGCCTTTGTGAGCAAGAGTGAGCCTGCCGAGGGCTTGCTGCAGGCGCTTGCCGCCCTCACCTGAGCAACGGAGAACAACACTCGTCCGCTGCGAGGCCATTTGAGAGAAGGGCAACCCCACCCTAAATCCCTCCCCGCCAGCAGGGAAGGACTTGAGCTTGCTCCCCCTTTCTCCGCTTGCGGGGAAAGGGGGCCGGGGGGATAGGGGTTAGAAAGACTTCTCAAACGGTCTCTGAGTGTCCGTCATGTGAAAGACCTATTACCGGCTGTTGACAGCGGGCTGTGCGCACAGCCCGCTGTTGTTTGCGCGCCAGGTAACGGGTATGCTTGCTGGGTCCAGTGCGGTGTATATGGTGAGGAGAACCTACTCATGACGCTTGAAACGGTCGCCCTGGCCCTGGCTATCTTCGGGCTGCGCCTGATCAACAACGCCATTAGCACGGTGCGGCTGGTGGTGCTCAACCGCGATCAACGCCTGCTGGCTACTGTGCTGGCCGTCTTCGAGTCGCTGATTTTCGCTCTCTCGCTTGGGCCGGTGCTGGCCGATCTGAGCAACATCCTCAACCTGGCTGCCTACTGCGGCGGCTATGCCATCGGCGGCTACGTGGGCCAGGTGATCGAGGCGCATTTCGTGACGGCGTTCATGACGGTGAACATCATCGTGCCCGGTCGGGCGCGCACCATCGCCGAGAGCCTGCGCCAGCGCGGCTTTGGCGTCACGGAGACGGTGGGGGAGGGGGCCAGCGGCGTGGTCACGACGCTGCGCAGCGTGGTCAATCGCCAGGACGTGGGCGATCTGATCGGGGTGGTGCGCCATGAGCACCCCGACGCCTTCGTGACGGTCGAAGAGGCGCGCGCTGTGCAGCGCGGCTGGCTGCGCGCGGCCCGCCCCGCGCGCTAAGCGTCTGTCTTGGAGTTGGGCGTTGTGCGGTGAAAGAGACTTCCGAAGTCTTCAAAGACTTCGGAAGTCTGGCTGCGGGCTTGGAAAGGCCCGGACTCTCCCGCCACGTGCGTTGTACGCAAAAGAGCCTGCGCCCCGGTTGGCGGCGCAGGCTTTTGCTGTGCCTTGCGAGGCGCGGCGGTCAGCCGGCGGCCTGCATGGCGGCGTTGAACTCCGCGATGGCCTGCTGGGTAAAGGGATGGTCGCCCAGGGTCAGAATCAGGTCGAGCGGCAGGGTGACGTGGTGCGCACCGGCTAACAAGGTAGCGACGACCTCATCCATCGTCTTGAGGCTGGCGGCCAGCACTTCCGTCTGCGTGCCGTTGAGGATACGCACCATGTCGCGCACGATGGCGATGCCGTCGCCAAGCTGTTTGCTGAGCCGGTTGACATAGGGCGCGACGTACTCGGCGTTGACCTGGGCGGCCAGGTAGGCCTGGGCCGGGCTGGCTACCGCCGTGACCAGGCACTCGACGCCGGCCTCGCTAAGCTGGGCGACCAGCCGCATGTTCTCCGTCGTCCCCGGAATCTTGATCACGACCCTGTCTGGGCGCAATTCGTGCGCTTCCCAGGCCTGGTCGAGCCGCGCGGCCAGCGAGTCGGCGGTCACCTGGTAGAACACCGGGCCATCCACCAGATCAACGATCTCGGCCAGCACTTCCAGGCCGGGGCGGCCCGTGCGGGCGATATGCGCCGGGTTGGTGGTCACTCCTTCGACAAAGCCGAGCTGCAGGGCGTGCTTGATCTCGTCAATCTGCGCCGAATCCAGAAAGATACTCATGGTGTTGACAGCCCTCACCGTGTAGTGCTGAGAATCTGACCGATCATAGCAGACCGCCAGGCGCAGCGCAGCGGCGCACCGGCCAATGGGTCCATGAACAAGCCGCGAGCACCTTTGTCCCCCCATCCCCGGCCTTTCCCCCACGAGAGGGGAAGGAAGAGGATCACAGACCCTGGCCCCTCCTTG
>JAGPFT010000071.1 GCA_018056405.1 Anaerolineae bacterium | reverse complement strand
TTCCCCCGCAGACGTGCTGCGGGCTGCCCGCGCAGTCCAACGGAGACTTCAAGGCGGCGCGGCGCTATGCGCGCACCAACATCGCGTCGCTGGTGGAGTACGCGCGGCGGGGCATCCCCATCGTGGGTACGTCGGCCAGTTGCATGACGGCGATCAAGGGCGACTATCACCATGTGCTGGGCCTGGACGACGAGGACGCGCTGCTGGTCGCCGCCAATACCTATGACTTCATGGAGTTCCTGGCCAGGCTCGATCATGAGGGCCGCCTGCCCCGCGACTTCCAGCCCATTGAGGCGGAGCTGCCCTACCACGCGCCCTGCCAGCTCAAGGCGCACGGCATGGGCCGCCCGGCGCTGGACGTGCTCGACCTGATTCCGGGGCTGCGCTGCTGGGAGATTGACGCCGAGTGCTGCGGTATTGCCGGGACGTATGGCTACAAGGCGGAGAAGCGCGAGATTGCCGAGGCGGTGGGCCGGCCCATCGCTGAGCAGGTAGGCGCGGCGGGGGCCAGGCTGGTCGTCTGCGACACGGAGACGTGCCGCTGGCAGATCACCTCGCTGACGCAAGCCAGGACGGTGCACCCGGTCGAGTTGGTGGCGCTGGCTTACGGGCTGACGGTGGATCGCTACACGCCGCCGCTGCAAACGGGCGAGGCTGTGCGCGCCGCGGTGGACGAGCCGTAATGGATAGACCTCACCCCCTGGCCTCGCTACGCTCGGCCTTTCCCCCTCTCCGTTGCGGAGAGGGGGAAGCGAGGTGCATCAGCGCCGAGTGGGGGTGAGGTCGAGAATGATCATCCCTCGCCCGCATCACCGCCCGCCCCGGTCAACTCGCGGTGCAGCACCCACCTCACCGTCCAGTAGCCGTCCACATAGTCCAGGCAGGCGGCGCTGCTGGTGGCGAACGACACCGGCGGCTGGGCGGCGTCCGCACGCAGCAGGGTCGCAGTCAGCCGTTCTATGAAGGGATTGTGCCCGACGAGCATCACCGGCTCCGTCTCCAACGCCAACTCGCGGGCCAGGTCGTCCACCGGGTCGTCGAAGAGCAGCCCGCGCACGGCAACCACGCCGCCCGCCGGCTTGATCTGTTTGGCGAAGATTTCGGCGGTCTGCTGAGCGCGCAGCAGCCCGCTGTGCCGAATCTGATGGACGGTGATACCGGCGCGGCCCAGCCATTCGGCCAGTGCTGTCACTTCGGCCTGGCCGCGCTTGGTCAGCGGACGGGCATCGTCATTGGCGTACTTGGGGTCTTTTGATGCCTTGCCGTGCCGAACTAGAATCACGCGCATAGGAATCTTCCTCCTGTACTAGCTGCCTAGAAAGAACAGCAGGGTGCCGCCAACCCACATTACTGCCCAACCAGCCAACGTTACGCGGGGCCAGCACGATACCAATAACGCCAGCAGACCTATGTAGCTTGGCCAATTCACATACGGGAAAAGCAGGGGGGACGCCGCCAGACCGTAGCGATCATCACCGGTTTGCCATGCCCTCCACACGAGAAAAGCGCCCAACGGAAGCGACCACGGCCACAACGAGGCATTCCAGGCTGCGGGGAGTAGCCCCGCGCTGTACCGACTGAGGTGCAGCGGCCACAGGGGCCAGAGCAGTAGCGACAACAGCACAGCAATAGCAGCAGGCGCCACGTAACGAGGCCAATCCGAACCCGCTCGACGCAGGCGCGCAACGCCCACCCACAAACCAACCTGAGGTTTCAGAGAAAGAAGAAGCAGATCAAGGCCGTTACAGAACAGTAACCCGCTCAGCACAAGCCATTCTGTCTGACCATTGGTGAATAGCCATATCCCTGGAGGGGAAACCATGGCCGGTATCACTCCCCACCAGGGTCCACCAAAGCGGCGGATCACCAACGCCAACACAATCACCGCGAGTGTGTTAGTGATAGCAGTGGCTTGACGCACAGGTAGCCCCCCTAGTGGTGACATCAGCAATGCAGCATATGGGGGTAGCGGCAAGCCTTCTTCCCACGGCGCAGGCCACCAAGCACGAGCCGCTGGGGAAATATCATTGCGCCAATCCTGCCCGCCGTCATGCAACAGCACCAGTGATCCCACAAACACCAACGCAGCAAACACCCATACGCCTGGGTGAAGCCGAGGCCACCAGCGCGCAAAGCCCAGCGGACGATATTCGACTTGTGTGACAGTAGGACTTGACGCTGTATTCCTAATCAAAGCCTTACGCAGCAATTCCATGATTTCCCCTGTTATTTCTGGTCGTCGTCACATTCGCAAGCATGACGCCGCCGGAAATAGTCCAGCGGCTCGCCGGCCTCATCCGTCGTATCGCTCAGCGCCGCCCAGAACTCGTCCAGGCTCAGCGGCTCGAAGCCGCGCCACGTCACGCGGAAAGCCCGCGTCCGCATGTACAAAAACAGCCGTTCGCCGCGCTCCGCCCGCAGATGGTTGGCGACGTTGGGCAGCAGCAGGTCGTCGCGCGCTTCGAAGCGCCCCTTGACCTCGACCCAACACTTGAGATCGGGCAGGTGGAAGTCCACCAGGTAGCGCCCGCCGCCGACGCGCTCCGGCTCGTACTGCCAGGCGATACCGCGCCGGTCAAGCTCCTGGGCGAAGGTCACTTCCAGCCGCGAGCGCATGAGCGCGCCGCCGTAGACGCTCTCGGTCGCCTCGCCATGCCGGGGGCCTCGCGTCACGCGCGGTTTACGCGGGGCGGGCAGCTTGCCGGATGGAGTCTCGTCGGGGGGCATGGGGCGCTCCAAAGGAACAGCGATCAGTTTTCAGTGATCAGCGCTCAGATGGCGGGGAAGGCTCGCCGGCGAGCAGGTATTGTGCAATGGTCCAAATAACTAACAACTAACCACCAATCACCGACAACCGACAACCGATCACCGGTGCTCCCTTCTCTGCCGCAGCACCTCAAAGGCGATCACCGCCGTCGCTGCTGCCGTGCCCAGCGATTGGTCGAAGGCGCTGCCGTAGGGGATGGCCAGGCGCAGGTCGGCCCCGTCGCGGAAGGAGCGGGTGATGCCGCGCTTCTCCCCGCCGATGACCAGGAAGAGCGGCCCGCTCAGGTCGGCGTCGTAGAGCGGCACGGCGTCCTCCTCGGCGGCGACGGCCACGCGCAGCCCGCGCGCCCGGAAATGCTCCGCCGCTGCCGTCACCGTCTCGGCGATGGCCGTGGGCAGCCACTCCGACGCGCCCGCCGAGGCCCGCGCCACCACCCCCGCCGCCGACAGCCAGTTGCGCGGGCGCAGCACCAGCCCGTCGCAGCCCGCCGCGTAGAGCGCGCGCACCGCCTGCCCGAAGTTGAAGGGGTCTTCCACGCCGTCAATCATGGCCACGAACGGCGCGGGGCTATCCGCGCCCAGGTCATCGAGCGCCACGAAACGGCGCGGCCCGACCAGCGCGACGACTCCGCCGTGCGTGCCCCCGCCGGCGCGGGCGTCTATCTCGTCCGCGCCGGCGCGCCGCACGGGGATTCCGGCGGCAGCGGCGGCACGTTCCAGCCAGGCGATGCCCCGATCGCGCTTGTCGTGGCGCAGGTAGATCGCCTGGATCGGGCGGCTGCCGGCCTTCAGCGCCGCGCGCACCGAGATGAAGCCTTCCAGAATAGCCTGCTCGTCCATAGATAGCCGTCAGCACTCAGCGGTCAGCCATCAGCGAGAACTCGCCGCGCGATCACAGCCTCTCGCGCACGTCCTCCGGCGCGTCCACCCCGCCCAACTGTGTGATCACCGCGCGGAAAGATTCCTCCAGCCACGTCTGCGCCCGCGCAGCGAACCCTCGCTGGCCGAGGAGAATCTCCAGATGATCGAAGACGGCGCGCGCTTCGGAGACATCGAGGTTGAAATGCCCGACCCCGTCGTTCGCCGCGCGCGAGGCGTCGAACGTCGTGCCGTGCCGCCGGTTGATCGTGGCCCCGCGTTCAAAGTGCGGGCCGGCCACGATATAGAAGCGCCAGCCGCGCCCCCGCGCCATCTCGATCACGGCGTCCATGGCGTCCCCCCACACCACCTGGGCATAGCCGCAGCCCCGATGGTAGCGGGTGGCCAGTTCCACCAGCGCCGCGTCGTCCAGGTGATTGGCATCATACCTGCCCAGGCCATCATCAAGGTGAACCGTGCATTTCAGCCCGGCCCGCAACGAGGCGCGCTCCGCCAGCTCAAACGACCGCTCGCGCGGCAGACCGGCCAGTTCTTCCAGCGCGCGCACGAACAGCAGCGTCGCGCCGGGGAACTGTGGGCCGAGGTCGCGCCAGGCATCTGCGCCACGCCGCGTCACCACCCAACGATCCCCGGCGCGCTCCAGAATCGCGGCAACGGGCCGGCCATCCACGCAGCGCGAGTAGCGGCTGTTCTGGTGAGTCCAGTAACCTTCTGGGTTCGTCAAGCGTTCTCATCTCCTGACACGTGACACGAGACCTGAATGGCGCAGCGGGTACGTGCAAAACCTGTGAGGGAGGGGCGCTGCTCTGCTGCGCCCTGGTTTACCTCACCCCCGCTTGGCGCTGACGCGCCTCGCCGCCCCCTCTCCATGCATGGAGAGGGGGCAAGCCGAGTGCAGCGAGGCTGGGGGTGAGGTCAATACCCCCGCGTCAAGCAAGTCGCTGACAACCTTTGCATGCACCCGGCGCAGCTATCAGCGAGAACTCGCCGTGTGCGCGCCGTGCGCCCTGGATGCGGCGCTGATCCGACCGCTGAAGACCGACGACCGAAAACGGATCACCCTTCATTCTCCCAGCGCTTAGCCCGCTCGACGGCGCGCCCCCAGCCCGCCAGCAGCGCGTCGCGTTGGTCAGCGGCCAGGCGCGGCTCGAAGGTGCGCTCCACCGACCAGGCCGCTTCCAGCGCCTCCACGCCCGGCCAGAAGCCGACGGCCAGCCCGGCCAGGTAGGCCGCGCCGACCGCCGTCGTCTCGGTGACAGCGGGGCGCTGCACCGGCACGCCGAGCACGTCCGCCTGAATCTGCATCAGCAGGTCGTTGGCCGCCGCGCCACCGTCCACGCGCAAGGCGCTGAGGGTGATGCCGGAGTCCTGGTGCATGGCGTCGAGCACGTCCTTCGACTGCAAAGCGATGGCGTTGAGCGCCGCCCGCGCGATGTGCGCCCGCGTCGTGCCGCGCGTGATGCCCACCAGCGTCCCGCGCGCGTAGGGGTCCCAGTGCGGCGCGCCCAGTCCGACGAAGGCCGGGACGAAATACACGCCGTCGGTGCTCTCGACACTGGCGGCCAGCGTTTCGACCTCCGGCGCGCTGTGAATGATCTGCAGGCCGTCGCGCAGCCACTGCACCGCTGCCCCGGCGATGAAGACGCTGCCCTCCAGCGCGTAGATGACCGGCTCGCCGCTCAGTTGCCAGGCGATGGTCGTCAGCAGGCCGGAGTTGGACGGCACGCCCTCGGTGCCGGTGTTGAGCAGGACGAAGCTGCCCGTCCCGTAGGTGTTCTTGGCCATGCCCGGCTTCAGGCACGCCTGGCCGAAGGTCGCCGCCTGCTGGTCGCCGGCGATGCCCGCTAGCGGGAGGGCCGTGCCAAAGACGTGGGCCACCGTCTCGCCATACACCTCGCTGGACGGGCGCACCTGCGGCAGCAGGCTACGCGGAATCTTGAGATAGGCCAGGATTTCGTCATCCCAGTCGCCGGTGTAGATGTTGTAGAGCAGGGTGCGGCTGGCGTTGGTCACGTCGGTGACGTGCAGCGCCCCACCGCTCAGGTTCCACAGCAGCCAGGAGTCCACCGTGCCGAAGGCCAGCTCGCCCGCCTCGGCCCGCGCGCGGACGCCCGGCACGTTATCCAGCAGCCAGGCAACTTTGGTGCCGGAGAAATAGGCATCGGTCACCAGGCCGGTCTTGGCCCGCAGCGTTGCGTCGAAGCCGTCCGCTTTGATCGCGTCGCAGAGGGCCGCCGTGCGCCGGCACTGCCAGACGATGGCGTTGTAGACCGGCTCGCCCGTCCGCCGATCCCACAGGACGGTCGTCTCGCGCTGATTGGTGATGCCGATGGCCGCCACGTCGGACGGCGCGACGCGCGCCTGTTCGAGCACGGCGTGCGCCGTGTCGCGCTGCGAGCGCCAGATGTCGTGCGGGTCGTGCTCGACCCATCCCGGTTTGGGGAAGTGCTGGGGGAATTCCTGCTGGGCGACGGAGACCGGCTTGCCGGCCTCGTTGAAAAGGATGGCGCGCGAACTGGTCGTGCCCTGATCCAGCGCCAAAATGAATCTGGCCATAATCGCTAAGCACCTTTCGCAAGAGCATTCTTCCGGCAGAACTGCGCCCCATTATAGCAGGTGTGCGCCGTTTCGCGCCGGGCAGGGGTGAGGCCCCGTAGGGGCGTATCGCCATACGCCCCATGTGCACCAACTTAAGGTTCCCAGGCGATGGTATGGGCGGAATGCCCCTCCTCCTGCCCCCTCCCCGGCAGAACCAGGGAGGGGGAACGTGTTTGCATCCGGCGATCAAAGTCCCCCTCTCTGGCTCGGCTGGAGAGGGGGATTGAGGGGGAGAGGCGTGCGCAGCCAGGCTCAAGTTGGTACATAGGGGGCGTATGGCCATACGCCCCTACAACGGGCGCAGCAGAGCAGCACCCCTACCGCCCGACAGGGCTTGCTCGCACGCGCAGGAATCAAGCGGCGCGGGGACGCCGCGCCGCCAATCAACAGCTTGTCCACAACCTGTGGACAGGTTATTGACAGGCCATGCCGGGCGCTATCAGCCCGGCAGCCGGACGTAGACGCTGCCCTCGATCACCCGCAGCGGGAAGACGGTCAGCCAGTGCGACTGCAACAGCGACTGCCCGCCGCCCAGGTAGCGCCCGGTGCGCAGGTCATAGCGCGCGCCGACGGTCGGCGTGGTGAACACGCAGCCGAGCACTTTACCATGCGCAATCGAGCGGCCTGTCTGCGGACAGCGATCCTCGACGGCGTACAGGCCGTCACCACAGGCCACGATCAGCACCCTGGTGTCGTCCACGTATACAGTCTTGCGCCCGCGCGGGGGAATCTGCTCGACGGCGCAAACCCGGATGTATCCTGCGGGGGCAGTGGGGTCTCGCAAGCCGGTCATCATCGCGCATCCCTCCTCTTGGTTCGCTTACAGACAATGGGATGACTTGATGCGCCACGCCGCGCAACAAGCGGGTTTACTTCTATTATACGACAGCTTGGGGGCATTCCGACGGCAGGTACAGCAGGACAGCATCCCTACGCATGTCGAATTCTCTCACTCCCGCCTGCGATCATGTTACAATAGGCACCATGCTTCGCTGTCTCGCCGAGACCTCACCGCGCGGAAGCTGAGGTATGATCACCGAACGCCTGTATTACACCGATCCGTACAATACCACCTTTGAAGCAAATGCGATCAGCACCGCCACTGTCAACGGGGCACCGGCAGCGATCCTCGACCGCACCTGCTTCTACCCGACCAGCGGCGGGCAGCCGCACGACACAGGGACGCTCAACGGCGTGGCAGTGCTGGAAGTGATCGTCCGCGAGTCCGACGGGGCAGTGCTGCACGTCCTCGACCGGGCGCTCAGCGTGGGCCGCGTCTCCGGTCAGGTGGACTGGGAGCGGCGCTTTGACCACATGCAGCACCACACCGGCCAGCACATTCTCTCGCAGGCATTCGTGTGCCTCGCCCGCGCTGAGACGGTCGGCTTCCACATGAGCGCGGATAGCATCACCATTGACCTCGACCAGCCCGACCTGGCCCCGGCGACGCTAGATGCCGCCGAAGACCTGGCTAACCAGATCGTGACCGAAGACCGCCCGGTGCGCGCCTGGTTCCCCACCGATGAGGAGCTGGCGACATTGGCCCTGCGCAAGGTGCCGGATGTGGAGGGCCGATTTCGCGTCGTGGCGGTGGAGGGATTCGATGTCAACGCCTGCGGCGGCACGCACGTCGCGCGCACGGGCGAGATCGGCCTGATCAAAGTCCTGCGCACCGAGCGACGCGGCGACATCCTGCGCGTGGAGTTCCGCTGCGGCGGGCGCGCGCTGCGCGATTATCGCCTCAAGAACGCGCTGCTGCACCAGATCGCCGCCGAGATGACTACTGGCTTCGCCGATCTACCGGCGGTGCTGGCCAGGCTGCGCGACGAGAACAAGGCGCTGCGCCGCGACCTGCGCCAGGCGCAGGCGCAAGCCCTGGCCCACGAAGCGGAGATGCTGTGGGCGGCAGGCGAGCAGACCGGCGGAGTCCGGCTTGTGCTGGCGGCTTTCGCCGACCGCGACGCCGGCGAATTGCGCCCGCTTGTCCAGCAGGTCATCGCCCATCCATCTACGGTGATGGTGTGCGCGGCGAGCGGGGCTAAAGCCCAACTGATCGCCGCGCGCTCTGAGGACGTGGCGCTGGATATGGTGACTGTGCTGAAGTGCGGGCTGGCCGTCTGGGGAATTGAGCGAGGTGGCGGTCGCCCGTCCTTCGCGCAGGGCGGCGGAAGCGACGTATCAGCGGCGCAGGCGCAAGCCGCGCTCCAGGCAGCGGCAGACTATATCCGGCAGGCGGGCGCATCCCACGAGTGAGGATGGCCTACGAACGACCTGTCACCAGGGAAGGTCGAGGATGCTTGCTGAACGCCTCCCCCCCTCAATTCCCTCCTCCAGCCAAGCTGGAGGGGGACGATCTGGCAGGCAACTCTCCCCTTCCCCCAGCAAAGCTAGGGGAAGGGGCCGGGGGATAGGGGCGTTTCGACAACTGCCTGACAACTTGTTTGTGGACACGAGTGAGGATGGAGAACCGTGCGCGAATTAGCTCCTAATGTCTTCGTTGAGACAGGGTACCGGCTGGTCAACGTCGGGGCCATCCTGACCGGCAACGGGTGGGTCTTGGTGGACGCGCCGCCCTACCCGCGCGACGCACAGCATTGGCATCACTGTCTGGAGGAGATCGCCCCTCTGCCGATACTGGCGCTCATTCTCACCGACGGCCAGCGCGAGCATTTGCTGGGAGCCTGCTGGTTTGGCGCGCGGACGATTGTCGCCCACGAGGAAACCTCACAGCAGATAGCGAATCTGCCACAGACGTTTCTTGACAGCGCCAGCGACGCCCTGGCGTCGAACGCCCTGGAACGCGAGCAGTTCGCGGCGGTTCGCCTGCTGATGCCCAACGCCGGCTTCACCGAGCGGATGCAGCTTCGCTTTGGTGCATGGCACATCTCCCTGCTGGCAATGGCCGGCCCCACTGCGGGCAGCGTGTGGGTGCACCTGCCGGAGCAGCGCGTGCTCTTCGCCGGGCCAGGCATCTGCATAGACGAGCATCCGACCATCGCCAGTTGCCGCACGAAGGACTGGTTGGAGAATCTGACCGAGCTACGCCGCCCGCGCTTCGCAGCGGACATCATCGTGCCGGGGCACGGACCGGCGGTGGACAAGAGCGCCACCGAGCCAATCTCTAACTACCTGCGCGTGGCGCGACGGCGGGTGTTCAGCCTGTACCGGGCGGGTCGCCCGCGCGCCGACACCGCTGCCTTGGTGCCGGAGCTGCTCGAAATGTTCCCCTACGACGCGAGCGACATTGAGAACGTTCAGCGGCGCGTCAGGAGCGGCCTGGATCGCATCTACGAGGAATTCAAGGCTTCCGACCGGGCCAACGACCTGTCCTTCAGGTAGGGCGCGAGGGGCGTATCTCATTTCTGGGGCCACAGATCACCGCTGAGGCGCAGAGATCGCAGAGAAGAGAGAGCGGGGAGGGGG
>JAGPFT010000070.1 GCA_018056405.1 Anaerolineae bacterium | reverse complement strand
CCAAGGACTTCATCAACCGCGTCAAAGAGCGGGCCATCGGCGCTGAAGTCCAGAAGAGCCTCAAGCCGTCGCAGCAGGTGATCAAGATCGTCAACGAGGAACTGATCGCCACGCTCGGTCAGCCGGGTCGCTTGAATCTGAGCGGCCCAACGCCGCGCGTGATCATGCTTGTCGGTCTGCAAGGCTCCGGCAAGACGACAACCGCCGCCAAGCTGGCCCTTATGCTGCGCCGCGACGGTCGCCGCCCGTTCCTGGTAGCCGGCGACACCTATCGCCCCGCCGCCGTAGACCAGCTCGTGACGCTGGCCAAGCAGACGAACATCCCTTACTACGAGGAAGGGACATCCGCTGCACCGCCGGACATTTGCGCGCGCGGCGTGCAGGCGGCCCGCAACGCCGATGCGACGGTCGTCCTGCTCGACACTGCCGGGCGCTTGCAGATTGACGACGAGATGATGGACGAGTTGGTCGCCATCCGCGAGCGCACGCAGCCCGCCGAGATTCTGCTCGTCGCCGACGCGATGACCGGCCAGGAAGCAGTGCGCATCGCCGAGGGCTTCAACCAGCGCGTCGGCCTGACCGGGCTGATCCTGACCAAAGTAGACGGTGACGCGCGCGGCGGCGCAGCCATCTCCATGCGCGCGGTCACGGGCGTGCCGATCAAGTTCATGGGCACCGGCGAAAAGCTCGACGGCCTGGAGCCATTCTATCCAGACCGGCTGGCGTCGCGCATTCTGGGCATGGGCGACATGCTCACGCTCATCGAGCGCGCCGAAGAGCTATTCGACGAGCGCGAAGCCGAGCGCCTGCAACGCAAGCTGCTCAAAAACCAGTTCACGCTGGAGGACTTTCTCAAGCAGCTTCAACAGATCAAGCGCATGGGCAGCATCGGGCAGATTCTCGACATGCTGCCGGGCATGGGGCGCTTGCGCCAGCAAGTCAACATTGACGACGAAGACGCGCAAAAGCAGCTCAAGAAGGTCGAGGCGATCATCTACTCGATGACGCCCGCCGAGCGCCGCAACCCGAAGTTGCTCAATGCCCGCCGCAAGCAGCGGATCGCCGCTGGCAGCGGCACATCGGTTCAGGACATCAACGCGCTGCTCCGCCAGTTCCGCGAGATGCAGCGCATGATGCAGATGATCGGGCGCGGCAATTTCCCGCGTATGCCCGGTCTGTTCAAGTGACGGGGCCAGGCCCCGTCGCCTGCTGCGGTTGTATCGGCAGTCCTTCCCTGCCAGCCCTCTCGCAGCACGCGGCAGAACCAGTCTATGCACGCTAACATTCGCTCTCAGCGAGGGATAGGGATCAAGGATGGTTCGCATTCGTCTGCGCCGTGTAGGGCGCAAGAAACAACCCAGTTATCGTGTCGTCGTCACCGATGCGCGCAGCCCGCGTGACGGGCGCTATATCGAGATCATCGGCTTCTACAACCCGCGCACCGAGCCGGCGACGATGACGCTCAAAGAAGACCGCGCCCTCTATTGGCTGAGCGTGGGCGCTCAACCCAGCGATGCCGTGCGCCGCATCATGGACAAGCTGGGCACGCTGGCCCGCCTTGAGCGGCTCAACAAGGGTGAGGCTCTGCAAGCACTCGTCGCCGAGGCCGAGGCTGCGGCTGCGGCCCGCGAGCCGATCAGCCCCAAGACCCGCCGCCCGGCACCGGTCAAGACCGCCAAGCCGGCAGAGGAAGCCAGCGCCGACTAGGGCTGTTGCAGCGCCCTCGTGGCTTGGCTGCCACGATCATGCCTGATGCGGACAGCGGGAGTCGTCTCCGGCTGTCCGCGTCGGCCCGTTTGCATGGTATGGAGCCTTGCAGACCGCTCATTGGCCTGCTGGACAAGGACATACTGTCATGAAAGAACTGGTTGAATACATCGCCAAGTCGCTGGTCGAAGACCCGTCCCAGGTTCAGGTCATCGAAACGACACACGGCGGCACTACGATTCTGGAGTTGCAGGTCGCCCCGGACGACATGGGACGCATCATCGGCAAGAATGGGCGTGTCGCCAACGCCATGCGCGTGCTCGTGCGCGTGCTGGCTTCCCAGCGTGGCCAGCGGGTCACGCTGGACATCGTGTAGGCAGCACCCAGGAACCGCCCTGCCCTGCTCAATGACCTCTCCCGCCGGAAATCCTCCGTTCCTGCTGCTGGGCCAGGTGCTCCGTCCGCACGGCATACGCGGCGAGCTGCGCGTCGAAGTGCTGACGGCGTACCCTGAACGTATCGGGCCAGAGCGGCGGGTGTACCTCGGCGCTGACCCTGCTGACGTGAGCGCGGCCCGCCCGTACACCATTGCCCAGGTGCGCCGGCACCAGCAGTACCTCATCTTGCAGCTTGCCGAGATTGATGACCGCAATGCCGCCGAGCTACTGCGCGAGCAGTACGTGATGGTGGCCTTCGAGGATGCCATCCCGCTGGAGGACAACGAGTACTACCTGTTCCAGGTGATCGGGCTGGAGGTAGTCACCATTGACGGTGAGGCTCTCGGCACCGTCCAGGAAGTGCTCGAAACGGGCGCGAATGATGTGTTTGTGGTGTACGGCCCGCGCGGAGAAGTCCTGCTGCCGGTCATAGACGACTGCGTGCAGCATATTGACTTCGACGCCGGGACGATCACCGTCCGCCTGCTGGAGGGTCTGCTGGGCGAGTGACGCCCGATCCGCGCAGCCCTGCTCCAACGTAGATTCCCGCGTCTGTCCGGCAGGGGCGCTGCTCTGCTGCGCACCGAGACGCATGGCCTACGCCCCTGCGTTACCTCACTCCCCCTGGGCGCTGGCGCGCCTCGCCGCTCCCTCTCCAGCCGAGCTAGAGAGGGGGGACGATCTGGCAGTCGGTTCTCCCCTTCCCCTAGCTTTGCTGGGGGAAGGAGCCGGGGGATAGGAGCGTTCTGCCGCACCAGACTTCCGAAGTCTTCGAAGACTTCGGAAGTCTGATCGCCGAGCGCCTGCACGCCTCCCCTCTCAATCCCCCCTCCAACCGGGCTAGAGAGGGGGACGATCTGGCAAGCAGTTCTCCCCTTCCCCCCAGCAAAGCCAGGGGAAGGGGCCGGGGGATAGGGGCGTTCTGGCAATTGCCCGACAACTTGTTCGTGGCCCCCTTCGCCCGCTTGACAGCGCCTAACGCCCCTGCTATGCTGAGACCTTCAACGGGAAGAGAGAGCGATGAGCACGCGCAAGTACTGGCTGGGTTTTAACGTCGTCAAGGGCATCGGCCCGGCGCGCCTGCGCGCGCTGCGAGCAGCCTTCGGCGATCTTGAAGCAGCCTGGGACGCGCCCGAACCTGACCTGCTCGCTGCTGGCCTGGACCGGCGCACCGTAGAGAACCTCGTCCAGGCACGGCGCGCGCTCGACCTCGACCGCCTGCTCGACGAGGTGGACGCCGCAGGAGCCTCTGTGCTCACCCTGGACGATCCCGATTATCCGGCCCTGCTGCGCGAGCTGCCCGACTCCCCCCCCGTGCTCTACGTCAAAGGCACGCTGCTCGACGACGACCGCTGGGCGGTTGCCTTCGTCGGGACGCGCCGCGCCACCACTTACGGGCGCGACATGGCTCACCGCCTGGTCACGTCGCTGGTGGGCGCCGGCATCACCATCGTCAGCGGGCTGGCCCTGGGCATTGATGCGGCGGCGCACAAGGCCGCGCTGGACTCCGGAGGCCGCACCATCGCCGTGCTGGGCTGCGGCATTGACCAGGTGTACCCGCCCGAACACCGCCATCTGGCCGCCGCCATCGTCAACTCCGGCGCGCTGGTCACTGAGTTTCCGCTTGGCACGCAGCCCGAAGCGAAGAACTTCCCCGTGCGCAACCGTCTGATCAGCGGGCTGTCGCTCGGCGTGGTCGTGGTGGAGGCTCCGGCGGACAGCGGCGCGCTGATCACGGCGGACTGCGCCATCGAGCAGGGGCGCGACGTGTTCGCTGTGCCGGGCAACGTCACTGCGCGCACAACCGCCGGCACCAACCGCCTGATTCAGAGCGGGGCCAAGCTGGTCGTGGACGGCGATGACATCCTCGACGAACTGAACCTGACGCGCACCACCGTCGAGACGCGCACCCAGGTACGGGCCGTCGCGCCGGACACGCCCCTTGAGGCGGCGCTGGCCGACCTGCTCGGCGATGAGCCGCTGCACATTGACGAGTTGGTGCGGCGATCCGGCCTGACAATCACCGAGGTCAGCAGCACGCTGGCCCTCATGGAACTGAAGGGCATTGCCCGCCGCCTGGAAGGGATGATGTACGCCCTGGCCCAGAGCGGCGCGGGGCAGGTTCGCCTGGATTAACTGAGACTGCTGCGCCGGGCGTTCGGCGCTTGAATACGCTTGTCGTGGAAAGACATCATGGACTCTCTATACGCCCTGATCATGGCGGGCGGCGGTGGGACGCGCCTGTGGCCGCTCAGCCGCCAAGACCGCCCCAAGCAGATGCTGACCCTCGTCGAAGACCGCACCATGTTCCAGATTTCCGTCGAGCGGCTGGCCCCCCTGCTGCCGCCAGAGCGCATCTTCGTCGTCACCGGCCAGGATCAGATTGCCACGCTGCGCGCCGGCGCCCCGCACATCCCGCCGGAGAACTTCGTCGCCGAGCCGTTCGGCATGAACACCGGCCCGGCGGTCGGCCTGGGCGTCATCCACATCCAGCAACGCGCGCCGGAGGCGTTGATCGCCGTGCTGACCGCCGACCAGCACATCGCCGACAAAGCGCGCCTGCGCCAGGTGCTCGCCGCTGCCGCCGAGCTGGCCGCGCGCGGGCAGATCGTCACGCTGGGCATCACGCCCCACTTCCCCTCCACCGGTTACGGCTACATCCGACGCGGCGCACCGCTGGCTCAGGTCGGCGGTTTCCAGGCGTACCACGCCGACGGCTTCACCGAGAAGCCCGACCTGCCGACCGCGCTCAGCTTCCTGGAGGGCGGGCTGTATAGCTGGAACAGCGGCATGTTCATCTTCCGGGCCGGGCGCATCCTGGACGAGTACGCGCGCCAGCAGCCGGACATGCACGCGCTGCTGCGGGCCATCCAAAGCGTCGTTGGCCGCGCCGACTACGAGACTGTGCTCGCCGAGAAGTGGCCGCAGATGCCGCGCATCTCCATTGACTACGCGGTGATGGAGGGCGCGCAGGGCATGGCCGTCATCCCGGTGGACATGGGCTGGAGCGACATCGGAAGCTGGCAGACGCTCTACGAGGTGCTTGATCACGACGCCGACGGCAACGCCGCGCGCGGCGCGGGACGCGATCACATCTACATGGACACCTCCGGCACGCTGATCTACAGCGACCAGCGTGTGGTGACGATCGGTGTGGAAGACCTGGTGATCGTCGAGACGGACGGGGTGTTGCTGGTCTGCCGCCGCGACCGCTCCGAAGACGTGCGGGCTGTTGTTGAGCGGCTCAAGGCCGCCGGCGAGACCGATCTGCTCTAACCAACAGGCGTACCATGATCATTGTCGCCGCCACAATTGACCTCGACCTGCCAGGCGTGTCCTCGCTCAAGGAGAAGCGCGGCATCCTCAAGTCGCTGATCGCGCGGCTGCACAAGACGTTCGAGATCGCCGCCGCTGAGGTAGACTACCATGATGCGTGGCAGTCGGCGGTGCTAGGCATCGCCATCGTCAGCACGACCGCCGCGCACGGCGAGGCGAAGCTGGAACAGGTGTTGCGCTGGATCGAGCGCAATCGCCCCGACGTGACCATCGTGGATCACACGCTGGAAGTGATTCACTTCGGCTGAAAGGTTCAGAAGCGGGCAGGCTATAGAGTTGGTCTACGGTCTGGAGTGGCTCTTGGCTTTACCTCACCCCCGCTCGGCGCTGACGCGCCTCGCCTCCCCCTCTCCGTTGACGGAGAGGGGGAAGAGCCGAGCATAGCGAGGCCAGGGGGTGAGGTCCACCAGACACCACCTTCATGCTTCCTGCGCGGCTGCCCGTCCCAAACTCTGCACAGAGTGAGAAGAAGGCTTTTCAATCCGAAATCCGCATTCCGAAATCCGAAATCCCTACTCCCTACTCCGAGGTGATGATCTCGATGGTGTCAATCCGCGCCCGCAGCGCCTTCGACTGCGCGTCCTTTTCCAGCAGAGCGCGCTTCTGCGCCTCGTAACGCTCACCCAGCACGCCAAGCTGAGTGAACACCGGCGCGAGAATCTGCTGGCCGTACTGTAACAGGCGGCTGCGCTCGCGGTTGGTCAGGTCTACCATCGCCTCACGGTAGCTGGCTTGCAGCGCGTGTAAGCGCTTGTCTAGCTCCTCGTTGGCATCGTGCTTGATCTTGCGCCAGTAGAGCACCGCCGCCGTCCCACCGCCGACGACCAGCGCCGGCCCCACCACCAGCACCGCCAGCGCGCTGCCCACCGCCGCCGTCACCGCGCCCTGCGCCGCCACGCCCAGCACAACCGCCACAATGCCGCCCAGCGCCGCCGTGAAGCCGGTTGTGAAGCCGAGCAGATTGCCCCGAAAGGTGTTGCGCAGGTCTTCGGCCAGGCTGTTGTCCGTATAGGACTTCAATTCGGCGTCGGCGATGGCGATGGCCGCTTGCAGAGTGGCACGCTGCCCGGCGTAGCCGGTCGCATCCACACCGCTCACTTCCTGGCCAAGTTTCGTTTCCAGGGCCACCAGCCGGTCGAGCAAACTGCGCCAGTAACGTCGGCTGCTATCCACCACTTCATTGACGTACTGCTCGGAGATGGCTGTGATCTGGTCGAGCGCGCTGCCCACCACTTCCTTCTCGAACTCGGTGCGCATCCGCTCGCGGTTGAGCATCTGGGGCGCGCGGCCCAGCGTCAGGTTGCGCTGGATGAACTGACGACCCCGCTCGCGCAGCCCCTCGAAGACGCGATCTAGCTCGCGCTGCGCCGACTCAAGCTGCTCGTCCAGCGTGCCCGCCTGCCGGTTGAGTTCCTCGCGCAGGCTTTCCGCCAGGGCAGTGTCGCCGGAGATGAGCGCCATCTGCGCGTCGAGCGCCGCGACGTGCTTGTGTACGATGCTGTCCACGAAGTCAAGCTGCGCGTAGAGTTTCTGTTTGGCGGGCGGCACGCGCTCGAAGATCGTGCGCAGGTGTTCGCGCACGGCGTTCATGCCGCCGGGGTCGTTGGCGGCAGTGGCGAAGATTCCCCCGCCCTTCTCCTTGAGCGCCTGCCTGGCCGAGACAACAAAAATCTCCGGGCGCAAGTCGAGCAGCTCGAGAAGCTGCTGGCGGACGAAGGCCAGCACTTCCTTCTGCTCGCTGCGCTGCAACAGGTCGGACTGGTTGATGACGACGACGATCTTCTTGCCGTAGTCTTTGGCCAGTTCCAGGTAAAGCCGTTCCGTCTCGGCCAGGGCGCGCTTGGCCGAAAGCAGGAAGATCACCAGGTCGCTGCGGCTGAGGAAGCCCTTGGCGATCTGCTCGTGTTTGCGGAAGACGGAGCCAGTCCCCGGCGTGTCCACAATGACCACACCTGGCCCGCCGGTGTTGGGGTGCAGCCATTCGCGCACGACGCCTTGCTCGCGCCAGACAGCCTCGCCGCGCCGCTTGCTGGACCAGCGCACTAGCTCGATGGCGTCCGTCGTCGGCGTGATGCCCACCGGCAGCAGGTCATCGCCCAGCAGTGCGTTGACAAAGGTGGACTTGCCGGCGTTGAACTCGCCGACCACGACCACCAGGAAGAACATCTCCTGCAGGTCGGCGGCGTTCTGCTGCAGGCGCTTGCGGTCGTCGGCGCTGTCCTCGCCCATCTGCCCCAGGATGTCGGCCACCTCATGCAGCAGACGCACTTCCTGCTCGCGCGCGTCGGCAATGGGGCCTTCCAAGACAATACTCGTCATACGTCTTGCACGCTTTCCTCAAGGGGAACGGCCCGCCGCTTGCCGGTGTCCATCTCGGCCAGGCCGCGCTGAATCGCCACAAGAGCCTGCTGGTGCTCGCTCAGGTCGCGTCGCAACGCTTCCAGCGCCTCCGTCTGCGCCACGACCAGCCGGGTGAAGGGGGCGGTCGCGTCGCGGCGAAGCTGCACGCCGTGCGCCACCAGGTCGTCGCAGGCGCGGCGCAGTGTGCTGACGTATTCATCGCGGAAGCCGCGCACCCGTCGCTCGAAGTTGCGGCGCAGAAACCACCCGCGCACGGGGATCAAGGCCAGGCCCAGCAGCACCGCCGCCAGGCCAATCGCCAGGATGACCAGCAGACTCCCAGCGTCGGGCACGGTGCTGCTGAAGCCGCCCGCTGCCGCTGCCAGCACCACGCACACGGTCAGCACTTCCCACAGCGCCAGGATGATCAGCGTGTTGCGCAGCGTGCGATCCAGGTGGGCGATCTCGAAGCGCTGCGCCTCGCGCAGCAGGTCGTCCAGGCGCGGGCGGACGTTGCGCAAGAAGCTGCGCTCGTAGCGCAGCGGCGTCTGCACCTTGCCGACGATCTTGCCGGACAGATTAGGCGGCAGCTTCTGCACCGCGCCGCGCGTGTAGTCCACCAGGTCGTCAATGTCCTGCAGGTCGCGCCCTTCCAGGCGCGGGCCGAGCATGTCTACCAGTTCGGGCACGCGCTGGAAGGTCTCGCGCACCTTGTGCCGCTCGAACGCCGATTCGGCGCGAGTCTGTCCGCTGAAGCGGCGCGCCAGCCGCCCCAGCCCGACGATCTCGCCCAGCCCGCTGAAGAACAGCCCAATCCCGCGCGAGAACTGGAACATCTCGCCGATGGCCTCGCTGCCCCGCGCGGCAGCCTCGTCCCAGATGTGACCGATCTCGGCCAGGCTGTCGTCCACCGTCTTGAGCTGTTCGCGGCGGCCCTGCTCGATCTGCGCCTCAATGTTGTCCAGCGTCTTGCGGTGCGCGTCGAGCGCAGCCTGCTGCTCCTGCACCCTGCCCAGCGCGTCTTTGGTCACGTTCTGGCAAATCTGGACGGGCGTCTCCAGCTTCTGGCGCAGCCGCTCGATGTCGCCCAGCGTCTCGCGGATGTAGGCTTCGATGTCCGCGAAGCCGGAAGCGTCCCACAGAATCTCATCGCGGGGCTGCTCCTGCTGCGCGGCGAAAGCATCGCGGGCCGACACCAACCAGACCGGCGCGTCCATCCCCAGGTGCAGGCGGCACTGCTCCTGCACGAAATCGCGCACCTGCGCGCGCTCCGCCTCATCCAGCAAGTCCACTTGGTTGATGACGACGATCACCCGCTTGCCATATGCTTTGAGCGCCTGCAGGTATTCCAGGTTGCTGGCCGAGAGCACCTGCGTGGCGATCATGACCAGCAGCACCACGTCGGCGCGGTGCAGAAAGCGGCGCGTCACCTCGTCGTGCGTGCGGAAGACCGACTCCAGCCCCGGCGTGTCCACCAGGCTGAGGTGTTCGAGGAGGGGGCTGGGGTGGAACACGGTCTCGACATCGCCGGCGCGCGTGCGTTGCAGGTCAGCGCCGCGCCGCAGGATGACGATGTGATCGGTCGTCGGGATCGGCCCCACATCCAGAATCGTCTCGCCGAGCAGGGCGTTGATGATGCTCGACTTGCCAGAGCCGAACGGCCCGACCATGACCATGAGGAAGGGGTGGTTGGCGTGGAACAAGGCATCGCGCACCTGCTCCATCTGGCCGGCGGGCAGGTCATCCACCCGCGCCAGCGTGTCGAGCAGGGCCGTGATCTGCTCGTGCTCCTGGCGGCGCACCGCCTCGTACTGGCTGAGCAGCTTGCCCGGCAGCGAACTTCTCACTTCCACCCGTCACCTGCCCTTCGCGGGGCGCACCGGCCCGCCCTACGCCGACACAGCGGGCATC